>DATDNR010000172.1:0-18415 GCA_036518175.1 Marmoricola sp. | reverse complement strand
CCACCAGGGCCACCGCCAACGCGGCCAGGACCGCGGCGAAGCCGGCTGCGGCACTCGGCCCGGTCATGGCTCCACCAGCGCCGCCAGCTCGTCGAGCCCCTCCGCGGGCGCCAGGTCACCGTCGCCACCGAACCGCGCGGCCGGACTCACCAGCACGCTGCCGTCCTCCCGGCGCCGGAGCACTCCGATCTCCTGCACCCGGCGCCGGCCGTCGCGATCTCGTGCCAGATGCACCACGACGTGGAGGGCCGACGCCAGCTGGCTGTGCGCCGCGGCCCGGCCCAGACCGGCCGCGAGGGCCAGCCCTTCGACGCGGCTGGGCACGTCGGCGGCGGAGTTGGCGTGGATGGTGCCGCAGCCGCCCTCGTGGCCGGTGTTCATCGCGGCGAGCATGTCGACGATCTCCGCTCCCCGCACCTCTCCGACGACGAGACGGTCCGGGCGCATCCGCAGCGCCTGACGCACCAGGGCCCGCAGCGGCACGGCTCCGGCGCCCTCGATGTTCTCCGGCCTCGCTTCGAGCGCGACCACGTGGGGATGCTCCGGTCGCAGCTCGCTGGCGTCCTCGACCAGCACCAGCCGCTCCTCGGGCGGGACCATGGAGAGCAACGCGTTGAGCAGCGTGGTCTTGCCACTGCCGGTGCCGCCGCTGACCAGGAAGGCCAGCCGGCGCCGGACGATCGCGGTGAGCAGGGCAGCGCCGTCCCCGCCGAGGGTGCCGGCCTCGACCAGTTCGGGGAGGGTGAAGACACGCCTGCGCGGCACCCGCAGGGACAGCAGCGTGCCGGGCCGGGAGATCGGCGCGAGCACGGCGTGGAACCGGGTGCCGTCCGGCAACCGGAGGTCGACGTACGGCGACGCATCGTCGAGCCTCCGCCCACCCACGGACGCGAGCCGCTGCGCCAGCCGACGCACCGCGTCGTCGTCGGGGAAGCGCACGGCCGTGAGCTCCAGCCCCTGCCCGCGGTCGACCCACACCCGCTCGGCGCCGTTGACGAGCACGTCGGTGACCCCGTCGAGCCGCAGCAACGGATCGAGCGGCCCGGCACCCACCACGTCGCGCCGGAGCACGTCGTGCACGGCCAGCACCGTGGCGTCGCCGACGGGCCGCCCCTGCTCCCTCAGGGCGCGCGCGACCTGCTGTGGCGTGACCGCGGCACCGTCGCGGGCGAGCCGCTCACGGACCCCCTCGACGACCTCGGTGGGCAGCCCGCCGACGGTGGTCATCCGGCTGCCTCGAGTGGCGGGCGGGCGCCGCGGCGAGGAGCGCTGCCCGGCGGGACGAGCTGGCCCAGCGCCGTGCGCGCGGCCCGGCCGAGTCGACCACGACCCGACCGCACCGGGCCGGCGCCGAGGCCGACCGCCTCGTCCAGCCCGCGCTGGTCGGCCATCTCCACCAGCAGCGGCAGTCCGAGCGCCTGCGCCACCTCGGCCGGGCGGACACCCGCCGAGCCACGGGTGACGAGGTGGCAGGACGCGGCCCCGGCCAGCAGCGTCCGGGCGACCCGGCTGGCCGCGGCGACGGCCGGCACGGTGAGTCCGCAGACGAGCACGACGTGGTCGCAGCGGGAGACCAGCTCCTCGACCACCCCGTCCGCGCGTCGCGGCAGGTCGACGACCACCACGCCGAAGCCACGGATCCCCGCCGACAGCACCTCCCGCACCGCGAACGGCTGCAGCGAGGCCGACCCCTCCACTGGCCAGGTCAGCACCGACAGGTCACCCTTGCGCGGCAGCGACTCCCGCAACGAGCGGGCGCTGAGCCGCCCGGTCGCCTGCAGCATCGCGTCCCAGCGGACGCCGTCGCGCTCCTCCAGCCCGAGCACCCGGTCGACCCCCGGCCCCCACGGGTCGCCGTCGACCAGCAGCGCCGGCCCGCGCGACGCCGCCGCCTCGGCCAGCGCACAGGCGAACACGGTGGCCCCGGCGCCTCCTGACCCGGCGAGCACCCCGACGGTGACGGCAGGGCTCGCAGCGCCGTCGCCGACGTCGGTGAGCAGCTCCACGAGCCAGGTCTCCGACGCGGGCAGCGCGGCGACGCTCTCGGCGCCGACCGCGAGCGCGTCACGGAACAGCGCGTCCGGCAACGGCTCCCGCCCGACGACGTGCACCCCGGGACGACGGGCCGGCGCAGCCGCCGCCAGGTCCGCGGCGAGGTCGGGCGCGACCAGCACCAGCGGCGCGGAGGACCACCGGCGCAGCGCGGCGGTCGGCGTACGCGCGACGTCGACGGCGACGCCGGCGGCAGCGGCCAGGCGCAGCACGTCGGCCACCAGCACGTCGTCGAGGGAGACCAGGACCGGGGTGGGCGGCGCGGCGGCGGGGTCGATCGGGCTCATCGCCCCACCATCACCTCGTACGACGACCCGCACGGCCATCGTGCCCGCCGCCTGTGGACGAGACCCGGTGCCCGGCCGCCTGTGGACGCAGGGTGGTCGGTCGATGCTCCCTACACTGGACCCATGTCGCCCGTGGCGCGCCCGACGGCTGCCTTCTTCGACCTCGACAAGACGATCATCGCCCGATCGAGCACGCTCGCCTTCTCCCGGGAGTTCCAGGCCGGTGGGCTGATCTCGCGGAGGGCGATGCTGCGCAGTGCCTATGCCCAGTTCGTCTACCTGGTGGGCGGGGCCGACCACGACCAGATGGAGAAGATGCGGGAGTTCATGTCGCAGCTGTGTGCCGGCTGGGACGTCGAGACCGTCAACCAGATCGTGGCGGACGCGCTGCACAACATCGTCGAGCCGCTGGTCTACGAGGAGGCGGTCGACCTCATCGCGGAGCACCACGCGGCCGGGCGCGACGTGATCATCGTGTCCACGAGCGGCTCGGAGGTGGTCGAGCCGATCGGGCTGATGCTGGGCGCCGACAAGGTGATCGCCACCCGCATGGACGTCGCCGACGGCAAGTACACCGGCAGGATCCGCTTCTACGCCTACGCGGAGAACAAGGCCACCGCGATCCGCGACCTGGCCCGCAAGCGCGGCTACGACCTGTCGCGCAGCTACGCCTACAGCGACTCGGCCACCGACGTGCACATGCTGGAGGCGGTGGGCCATCCGCACGCGGTCAACCCCGATCGGGAGCTGCGCCGGATCGCGCGGGAGCGCGGCTGGCCCGTCCTCGTCTTCGACAAGCCGGTGGCGCTGCGCAGCCGGGTGCGGCTCCCGGGCACCAAGCCGACGCTCGCCGCCCTGGCCGTCGGCGGCGCGCTCGCGCTCGGCGGCGCCATCTGGATGAACCGCCGGCGCGAGCTGTCCGCCTGAAAGCGGCACATGCCCATCAGCCGCCGGAAGTCAACCCTTGAGATGCACGGCCGGCGGGGTTAAAAAGGGACACACAGCGCCGGCGACATCAGGTGCGGACAACTCCAGACCAACACACGGACCCCCGGTACCCACGCGGCGATCTACCCTTCCTACAGGGCGCTCGTTGTCCGGGAACCTCCCGGGACAGCAGTTACTCAGATGCACGCCTGGTAACCGAAGGCCCGTGTGTCGAGCGGCATCGAGGGCGAGCACTTCGATGCCGCTCACCCTGTCCGGACCCTCGCAAGGCCCACCGATCAGTCGCGCAGCGGGCTGGCCTCCGCGCCACGGGCGTACGCCTCGCCCGAGTAGAGCAGCCACGAGTGCATCCCGGCCCGGCCGCCGTCGCGGTAGCCGCGCAGGTTCGACTCGTACTCACGCCGCAGCATGAGGTGTCCCGCCTCGGGGACGACGAGCGACGCGGGATCCACTCCGCGGGCGACCAGCAGCAGCCGTTCGACGGCGCGCGCCACGATCCCGTTGTGGGAGGCGAAGGGCGCGACGACCGCGATCTCGGCGTGAGCGACCGCCGCCACCAGCATTGCGGGCGCGGACGTGCCCAACAGCGTCTGTGCCAGCGTGCCCACGCGCTCGGCGGCGGCGTCGGTGACCGGCCGCCCCAGCCGGTCGTCGTCGACGAGCCCGGTGCCGGCCAGCGTGTGCAACCGGGCGAAGGCCTGCAACGGCGAGCGCGCCAGCACCGGCACCAGCGAGAGCAGCTCCGCGCTGACCCGCAACGCTGCCTGCGCCGTCTCGTCACCCTGCCCGTCACGGACCTCGTCCAGCGAGGACCCGGAGCCCTCGAGCACCGCGCTGGCGTGCGCGCCCCGCAGCAGCGACTCCGCGGTCTGCTCGGGCGTCGTACGCCGCATCCCCCGGTCGCGCAGCATCGCGTCGACACCGTCACGGGCGGCGGCGAAACCCGAGGGCACCCCTTCGAGGGAGCTCAACCAGGCAAGGGGATCCGCGGCATCGTCGGCGACCGGCACGGCGGCAAGGCTATCGGGTACGTTCAGGAGACGATGACCGACCAGACCGGCCCGCCGGCGCGCCCGGGGAAGGGTGCACCCGACCACGCCCGCTCCTTCGCGGCCGTCGCCGACGCCTACGACCGGGCGCGTCCCTCCTACCCGGCGGAGGCGGTGCCCTGGCTGGTCGGCAACCGCCCGGCGTCGGTCGTCGAGCTCGGCGCGGGCACCGGCAAGCTCACCGCGTTGCTCGCCGCCGCCGGTCACGACGTCCTCGCCACCGACCCGCTGCCCGAGATGCTCGCGCACCTGGAGCGTCGTGTCCCCGACGTGCGCACGGCCGTGGCCTCTGCCGAGGACATCCCGGTGCCCTCCCGCTCGGTCGACGTGGTGGTGTGCGCGCAGTCGTTCCACTGGTTCGACCACGACCGGGCGCTTCCGGAGATCGCCCGGGTGCTGCGGCCCGGCGGGCGGCTGGCGCTGGTCTGGAACCACCGCGACAACGGCATCCCCTGGGTGCGCAAGCTGGAGCGGATCATCGGCGAGCACGACGAGCGCGAGGAGAACGTGCGGCCGCTGATGGAGACGTCGCACTTCGGCTGGGTGGAGCAGGAGCAGTTCCGCTTCTGGCAGTCGCTCGACGCCGAACTGCTGGCGGACCTGGTGCGCTCGCGCTCCTACGTCGCGGTGCTCGCCGAGGAGGAGCGCGCGCAGCTGCTCGCCCGGGTGCGCGCGCTGTACGACGACTACGGCCGCGGTCACGACGGCATGCTGATGCCCTACCTCACCGACTGCTACCGCGCCACCGTGGTGCACCGGGAGCCGCCCACACCGGCCGAGGTGGAGGACCCACCGACCGAGGGGCCGCCCGACGACCCCGACGGTGACGACCTGCTGATCGACTTCCGCTGAGCGCCGTGCACGCCGCGGTGGCCGAGACCGGCTCCTCCGGTTCCGGGTGAGCCGGGCCGGCCGAGCCCTACCCTGAGCACATGGCACGGTGGCGCTGGTGGCCCGCGGGGCACCTCGGCAGCGAGGCGGACCGCGCCACGTTCCGCACCCTGCACACCGCCTCCCTGATGACCGGCGCCCTCCGCACCGGTCTGACCACCACCTCGGCGGAGCAGTCGGTGCGCCACCTGCGCTCGCTGCTGGCGACGCCGGCCGTGGCGGTCAGCGACACCGAGCACCTGCTGGCCTGGGACGGCCGGGCCCAGCGGCACGCCGGGGCGGTGGCCGAGCTGGCCCGCAAGGGCGTGGCCGACGGCGCCACCACCGTGCGCGACCACCGGGAGCTGGCCTGCGACGACCCGTACTGCCCGATCCGCAAGGTGGTGATCAGCCCGCTGACCGTGGAGGACCGGGTGGTCGGCACGCTGCAGGCCTGGGCCGGGGCGGGCTCGGCAGGTCTGGTGCGGGCCACCTCGGAGGTGGCGCGCTGGGTGTCCGGGCAGCTCGAGCTCGCCGAGCTGGACGCGTCGCGGACACGGCTGATGGAGGCCGAGGTCCGGGCGCTGCGCGCGCAGATCTCCCCACATTTCATCTACAACGCGCTGAACGTCATCGCCTCGTTCGTGCGCACCGATCCTGACCGCGCGCGCGAGCTGCTGCTGGACTTCGCCGACTTCACTCGCTACTCCTTCCAGCGGCACGGCGAGTACACCACGCTGGAGGAGGAGCTCCGCTCGATCGAGCGGTACCTGGTGCTCGAGCAGGCCCGGTTCGGTGACCGGCTGAAGGTGACCCTGCGGATCGCCCCGGAGGTGTTGGCGGTCACGGTGCCGGTGCTGTCGCTGCAACCGCTGGTGGAGAACGCCGTACGCCACGGCCTCGCGCAGAAGGCCGGTGGCGGCCACATCACCATCCTGGCCGAGGACCTCGACCACGAGGCGATGATCTCGGTGGAGGACGACGGCGTCGGCGAGGATCCCGAGAAGGTCCGCCGTGCCCTCGCCGGCGATGCGTCGCTGGACAGCATCGGGCTGGGCAACGTCGACGAGCGGCTGCGCTCGACGTACGGCGACGACTACGGGCTGGTCGTCGAGACCGCTCCGGGCGCCGGCACCAAGGTCACCGTCCGGGTGCCGAAGTTCGCCGTCGGGGTGCGGCCGTGAACGCCCTGCGTGTGCTGGTCGTCGACGACGAGCGTCCGGCGCTCGACGAGCTCGCCTTCCTGCTCGGCCGGGACGAACGCGTGGGTGAGGTGCGCTGCTGCGACTCCGCCACCGATGCCCTGCGTGTGCTCCGCGACGAGCCGGTGGACGCCGTGCTCGTCGACATCGCGATGCCGGGCCTGACCGGGCTGGAGCTGGCCGAGGTGCTGGCCCGGTTCAAGGAGCCGCCGCCGATCGTCTTCGTCACCGCCCACTCCGAGCACGCCGTCGACGCCTTCGACCTGCAGGCCGTGGACTACGTCCTCAAGCCGGTGCGCGAGGAGCGCCTGCGCGAGGCGGTGCGCCGCATCCGCGACGTCGGTACGACGACCCGCCGGGACGACACGATCCCTGTCGAGCTGGGCGGGGTCACCCGGTTCGTCTCCCGCTCCGAGGTCCGCTACGTGGAGGCGCAGGGCGACTACGCCCGGTTGCACACCGCCGCCGGCGGCCACCTGGTGCGGCTGCCGCTCGCCGCGCTGGAGGAGCGCTGGGCCGACG
Organism: Marmoricola sp.; assembly: GCA_036518175.1. Classification (GTDB taxonomy): domain Bacteria; phylum Actinomycetota; class Actinomycetes; order Propionibacteriales; family Nocardioidaceae; genus Marmoricola. Next base: position 11,485 of record DATDNR010000172.1, on the reverse strand, counting down.
CCGGCTTCCTGCGCATCCACCGCTCGCTGCTCGTGTCGTTGCACCACGTCGACGAGGTGCGCGTCGACGGAGGTCGCTGCTCGGTGGTCGTGGGTGGCACCGAGCTCCCGGTCAGCCGCCGGCACACGCCGGTGCTGCGCGAGCTGCTGCGCAAGGGGCGCCAGGGTGGATGAGCACGAGCGGACTCCCCCGCCGCAACCGGGTGCCCCCGCGCGGGCGACCCAGCGGGTCCGGGTGACCGGCCCGCGGCGAGGCCGGCCGCGGCGTACCTCGGTCGCCTCCGAGATCGACGCGCAGACCGAGCTCGGCGAGATCTACATGCGCTCGCTGATCCGCAGCCAGCTCCGGCTGGCGCTCGGGGTGGTGCTGGTGGTCCTGGCCACCGTCGGGGCGCTTCCGGTGCTGTTCCGCACCTGGCCGGGCCTGCTGCACGCGCGCCTCCTCGGCGTCCCGCTGCCGTGGCTGCTGCTCGGCCTGTTCGTCTACCCCTTCCTGGTGCTGGTGGCCCGCGTCTACGTGCGCCGCGCCGAGCACAACGAGCGCTCCTTCAACGACCTGGTCGGTCCCCGATGAGCCCCGGTCTCGGCTCGGTCTTCGCCGTGCTGGCCGTGCTCGCGGTGTCGGTGGCGACCGTGGCGGTCGGCGTCTTCGGGCTGCGCATCTCGCGCACCACCAGCGACTTCTACGTCGCCTCGCGGGCGGTCGGTCCGGTCGTGAACGCCTCGGCGATCAGCGGGGAGTACCTCTCCGCGGCCTCCTTCCTGGGCGTCGCGGGCCTCGTGCTGGCCCGTGGCGTCGACTCGCTGTGGTATCCCGTCGGCTGGACCGCCGGCTACCTGATGCTGCTGGTCTTCGTGGCCGCCCCGCTGCGCCGGTCGCGTGCCTACACGCTGCCGGACTTCGCCGAGTTCCGCGTCGAGTCGCTCACCGCGCGTCGGGTGTCCAGCCTGCTCGTGGTGCTCATCGGTGTGCTCTACCTGGTGCCGCAGTTCCAGGGCGCCGGGCTGACCGTGCGGGCGCTCACCGGTGCCCCCCGCTGGGCGGGTGCGGTGGTGGTCGCCGCGATCGTGCTGACCAACGTGGTCTCCGGCGGCATGCGCAGCATCACCCTCGCGCAGGCCTTCCAGTACTGGCTGAAGCTGGTGGCCCTGCTGGTGCCGCTGGTCTTCCTGCTGCGACGCTGGCAGCACGCCGGCTCCCCGACCCGCGGCCTGCACGCGGTGGACTGGGTCCAGCCGATGCACGAGCAGTACGCCACCTACCTGACCTACTCCCTGATCCTGGCGACCTTCCTCGGCACCATGGGCCTGCCCCATGTCGTGGTGCGCTTCTACACCAACCGCGACGGCCGCGCCGCGCGGCGTACCACCGTGTCGGTGCTCGCGATGCTGGGCGTCTTCTACCTGCTTCCCACGTCGTACGGCGTGCTCGGCCGGATCTACGCCTCGGACCTCGTCACCACCGGACGCACCGACTCGGTGGTGCTCGAGCTGCCCCAGCGCGCGCTCGGCGGCCTGGGCGGCGACCTGCTCACGGCACTGCTCGGCGCGGGCGCGTTCGCGGCGTTCCTGTCCACCTCCTCCGGCCTGGTCGTCTCGGTCTCCGGCGTGCTCTCCCAGGACCTGGGCAGCCGCTGGTTCAGCGGAGTGACGTCGTTCCGCCTGGCCGGCGTGGTCACCGCGCTCGCCACGCTGCTGCTCACGGTGGCCTCGACCGGCCTGGCCGTGGCCCACGCCGTGGAGCTGGCCTTCGCGGTGGCTGCCTCCACCTTCTGCCCGCTGCTGCTGCTCGGCATCTGGTGGCGCGGCCTGACCGCCCCGGGGGCGATCGCCGGCATGGCGGTCGGCGGCGCGACCTCGGTCTCGGCGGTGCTGGTGGTGATGCTCGGCGGCACTCCCGCGGGGCCGCTCGGCGCGGCGGTCAGCCAGCCGGCCCTCGTGACGGTGCCGCTCGCGTTCGTGACCATGGTGTCGGTCTCGGTGCTGACCCGGCACCAGCTGCCGGCCCACCTCGGCTCCACCATGGTGCGGCTGCACGCGCCGGAGGACGTCGACCTCGAGCGCGGCAGCTACCACCCCGAGTCGGCGAGACGACCGGTGGCCTGAACCGTTCGTCGCGGGCAACCGACCGCTCGTCGCGCTGTGATCCCTCGCACAGCGACGCATCCGGCACGCTCGGCGACCTACGCGCCCGGCGCAGTTCCCGCCCCGCGCCCATCTCCCTAGCGTGATCAGCACCGGCCCTCGGGGGCCACGACCGCACAGAGGAGCAGTCATGACCACAACCCACGAGCCCACGCCGGCGGCGGTCTCCTCCGGCATCGCACCAGGCTCCCACCTCGCCGACCCGGCACCGCTGGGCCTGGCCGCGTTCGCCCTGACCACATTCGTGCTGAGCTTCGTCAACACCGGGATCTTCAAGGCCGAGCCCGTGGTCTTCGGACTCGCACTCGCCTACGGCGGTGCCGCGCAGTTCGCCGCCGGGATGTGGGAGTTCGCCAAGGGCAACACGTTCGGCGCGACCGCGTTCTCGTCGTACGGCGCGTTCTGGCTCTCGTTCTGGTACCTGACCGGGCACACCGACATGGGCTCGCTGCAGGCCGGCGACATCGACAAGACCGTCGGCCTCTACCTCATCGCCTGGGGCATCTTCACCGGTTACATGTCGATCGGCGCCACGCGGGTCAGCGGCGCCGTGCTCACCGTGTTCGTGCTGCTGACGATCACCTATCTCGTGCTGGGCATCGGTGACCTGACCGGCACGGCAGGGATCGGCAAGGTCGGCGGCTGGATCGGCATCGCGACCGCACTGTCGGCCTGGTACGCCTCGTTCGCCGGCGTCACCGCCTTCACCCACAAGCGGGCGATGGTGCCCACGGGCCCTCGCGAGTGACGCCGCGGGAGTGAACCGGAAGCACCCGACCGACCGTCCGCTGTAGCGGCCTCCGCCGGCCCGGCCCTTGCCCGCAGGGGACCGGGCTGGTGGAGTAGCAACCGAGGCCCACGAGGGAGATGAGATGACCGACCAGGAGACCCTGTCCAACCTGCTGCACGAGAACCGGCGGTTCGAGCCGCCGGAGGAGCTCGCCGCGAGCGCCAACGTCAAGGCTGACGCGTACGACGACGCCGGCGCCGACCGCCTCGCGTTCTGGGAGAAGGCCGCCGAGCGGCTGAGCTGGGACACGAAGTGGGAGAAGGTCCTCGACTGGGACAACCCCCCGTTCGCCAAGTGGTTCGTCGGCGGCAAGCTCAACGCCGCCTACAACTGCGTGGACCGGCACGTCGAGGCCGGCAAGGGCGACAAGGTCGCCTACCACTGGGTGGGCGAGCCCGACGGCGACACCCGCGACATCACCTACGCAGAGCTGAAGGACGAGGTCTGCCGGGCCGCCAACGCGCTCACCGAGCTCGGCGTCCGGACCGGCGACCGGGTCGCCATCTACATGCCGATGATCCCCGAGACCGTGGTGGCGATGCTGGCCTGTGCCCGCATCGGCGCGCCGCACACGGTGGTCTTCGGCGGCTTCTCCTCCCAGGCGCTGGTCGACCGGATCCAGGACTGTGACGCCCACGTGGTCATCACCGCCGACGGTGGTTACCGCCGTGGCGCCGCGGCCGGCCTCAAGCCCGCGGTCGACGAGGCACTCACCAAGTGCCCCGACGTGCGCAACGTGCTGGTGGTGCGTCGTACGGGCCAGGACGTCGACTGGACCGAGGGCCGCGACGTGTGGTGGCACGAGATCGTCGCCCGGCAGAGCACCGACCACACCCCCGAGGCGTTCGACGCCGAGCACCCGCTCTACGTCATGTACACCTCGGGCACGACCGGCAAGCCCAAGGGGATCCTGCACACGACGGGCGGCTACCTGGTCGGTACGTCGTACACCCACTGGGCGGTCTTCGACCTCAAGCCCGACTCCGACGTCTTCTGGACCGCGGCGGACATCGGCTGGGTCACCGGGCACAGCTACATCGTCTACGGCCCGCTGGCCAACGGCACCACCTCGGTGATGTACGAAGGCACTCCGGACACCCCGCACAAGGGCCGCTGGTGGGAGATCATCGAGAAGTACAAGGTCAACATCCTGTACTGCGCGCCGACCGCCATCCGCACCTTCATGAAGTGGGGCTCGGAGATCCCCGAGAAGTTCGACATGTCCTCGCTGCGGGTGATCGGGTCGGTGGGCGAGCCGATCAACCCCGAGGCCTACGTCTGGTACCGCCAGACGATCGGCGGCGGCCGCTGCCCCGTCGTCGACACCTGGTGGCAGACCGAGACCGGGCAGATCATGATCAGCCCGCTGCCCGGCGTCACCGCCGGCAAGCCCGGCTCGGCGATGACCGCGATCCCGGGCATCTCCGCCCAGGTGGTCAACGACGAGGGCAAGCCGGTGCCGAACGGGTCCGGCGGCTACCTGGTGCTCACCGAGCCGTGGCCGGCGATGCTGCGCACGATCTGGGGCGACGACCAGCGCTACCAGGACACCTACTGGTCGCGCTTCCCCGGTCTCTACTTCGCCGGCGACGGCGCGAAGCTCGACGAGGACGGTGACATCTGGCTGCTCGGCCGCGTCGACGACGTGATGAACGTCTCTGGCCACCGGCTGTCGACCACCGAGATCGAGTCGGCGCTGGTCTCCCACCCGAAGGTTGCCGAGGCGGCCGTGGTCGGTGCGAACGACCCCGACACCGGCCAGGCGGTCAACGCCTACGTGATCCTCCGCGAGTCGGCCGGCGACGGCGGCCCGGAGGTGGTCAAGGAGCTGCGCGACCACGTGGCCAAGGAGATCGGTCCGATCGCGAAGCCGAAGTCGATCATGGTCGTGCCCGAGCTGCCCAAGACCCGCTCGGGCAAGATCATGCGGCGGCTGCTGCGCGACGTGGCGGAGCACCGCGAGGTCGGTGACGTGACCACCCTGGCCGACTCCTCGGTGATGGACCTGATCAAGCAGGGGGCCGCGACCGCCAGCGAGGACTGAGGGTCGGCCTTCTGCGGGGTCGGTGCTCGCGGGCCGGTTTCCCAGGTTAGGAACGCGAACTGCCTCTCCGCACATGGCGCAACCCGTGCGGAGAGGCAGTTTCAGCTCTTCACCTGGGAAGCCGCCTCGTCACGACGAGACTTCGCCAGGCTGGCCACCGTCGTGACCAGCAGCGTCACCACGATCACCACCAGCGACAGCCAGGTCGGCACGTCGGGGGCCCAGTGGAGGGGGTCGCCGCCGTTGACGAAGGGCAGCTCGTTGGTGTGCATCGCGTGCAGCACCAGCTTGACCCCGATGAAGCCGAGCAGGAACGCCAGCCCGTAGGAGAGGTAGACCAGCCGCTCCAGCAGCCCGCCGATCAGGAAGTAGAGCTGGCGCAGGCCCATCAGCGCGAAGATGTTGGCGGTCAGCACCAGGTAGGGCTCCTTGGTCAGCCCGTAGATCGCCGGGATCGAGTCGAGCGCGAAGAGCAGGTCGGTGGTCCCCAGCGCCGCCACCACGAGCAGCATCGGGGTCATCAGCCGCTGGCCGTCCTGCTTGACCAGCAGCTTGGTGCCGTGCCACTCGGAGGTCGCGGGGAAGCGGTGCTCGACCCAACGCACCAGGCGCGGCTCCTCGTACCCCTCGTCCTTCCCGGTGCCTTCGCGGGCCAGCTTCACCGCTGTCCACACCAGGAACAGCCCGAAGATGTAGAAGACCCAGGAGAAGTTGTTGATCGCGGCCGCGCCGACGGCGATGAAGACGCCGCGGAAGACCAGCGCGAGCACGATGCCGACCAGCAGCGCCGCCTGCTGGTACTGCTTGGGCACACCGAACTTCGCCATGATGATCAGGAAGATGAAGAGGTTGTCCACCGACAGGGAGTACTCCGTCAGCCACCCTGCGAAGAACTCCGCGCTGTACTGGCCGCCCGCGACGAGCCAGACGCCGAGGCCGAAGAGCACGGCCAGGCCGACGTACGCCGCGAGCGCGATCGTCACCTCCCGGCGCGACGGCTCGTGGGGCCGGCGGCCGATGACGACCACGTCGAAGAGCAGCACCGCCAGCGTGATGCCGAGGGTGAGCGCCCAGACGAGGGGGGAGACGGTCATGGATCTTCCTCCGGACAGGTCGGGTCAGCGTCCGGAGGTCTCTTCCACCCCGGTCACCGGGGCCGTCGGACCCGGGACCGGGAGCCGGTGCCGTGATGACGAGTCCGTCGCGGGGGAGTACTCCCCTCCAGCGTCATCCTCTCAGACGAATGTCGCCCGGGGCAAAGCCCGGCGGCAGAGGCGTCGCATCGCCGGGGCCCGCTGAGGGTACGCTCAACAGGCCCGGGCCCGCCGCCCGTCGGCCGCACGCAGACCTGGAAGGGAACCGAACGGTATGGCACATCGCGAGCCCGTCGTCGAGGAAGAGCCCACCATCGGCAAGCTGGTGGTCGACGCCAGCAGGGACATCTCCACGCTCGTCCAGCACGAGATCGCCCTCGCGAAGTCCGAGTTGCGGGTGAGCATGAAGGCCGGCGGGATGAGCATGGCCATGTTCGCGGCCGCGGCGTTCTTCGGCGTGATGTCGCTGATCATGCTGTCCTGGGCGATCGCCTACCTGATCCACTTCACCGGCCTCGACCTGGCCTGGTGCTTCGGCATCGTCTTCCTCTTCTACCTGCTCGTCGCCGGCGTGCTGGCGCTGATCGGCTACCGCAAGGCCCAGCGGGTCGAGCCGCCCCGGCGGGCGATCGCCCAGGCGCAGGAGACGAGGACCGCGCTCACCACCCGCTGATCGCCACGCCGGCCCCGGTCAGGCGACCGGCGGCTCAGGCGCAGTTGCCGGTGCTCACCGCGTGGTGGGAGGCGATGCCCGCCGCTGCGGCCTTGGCGACCTGGTCGGCGGTGAGCGCGTAACCGGTGCTGGCGTCGCTCACCGAGGCGGCGAAGACGACGCCCAGCACCCGGCCCCGGGTGGAGACGAACGGCCCACCGGAGTTGCCGGGGCGGATCAGCCCGCGGATGCTGTAGACCTCCCGGGTGACGGTGTTCTCGCCGTAGATGTTCGGCGAGCGCAGCCGCTGCTCGCTGCGGACGCGCACCGGCTCGGCGTCGAAGGGGCCGTCGTTGGGGTAGCCCAGCGCGGCGCCGGCCTGTCCGGAGTGGCCGTGCAGCGAGAAGTGCAGGTACGGCGCCGACAGCCCGTGCACCGCGAGCACCGCCACGTCGACGTCGGGGTTGTAGTACACGACGGTCGCCGGCACCTCCCCGTCGCCCACGCGCACGGTCGGATGCCGGACACCGGCGACCACGTGGGCGTTGGTCATCAGCCGGTCGGGTGAGTAGAGGAAGCCACTGCCCTCCACCCCGCTGCCGCAGATGCTCTCCCCGCGGACCTTGTACACCGACTTCTCCGAGCGCACGATGTCCGGGTCGCGCAGCACGCTGCCCGGCGCCGGTGCGACGTGCACGATCCGCTCGGGTGCGAAGGGCTCGAGGTAGCGCGGGAAGAAGCTGGACCCGACGACGTCGTCGAAGGCGTGCAGCGCGGTGTAGGCCTGCTCGGGCATCGCGTCGTTGACCGAGCCGAGCACCCGGGAGTTGCGCACCAGCGGGCTGATCCCGGGGATCTGCGAACCGCTGATCGCCACACCGAGCGTCCAGACGACGAGCAGCACCGCCACCACGCTGAGCGCGGCACCGCCGACGGCGTCGAGTGCGCGGACCGGTTGCCATCGGATGGCAGACCGGGCACGGGCTCCGACGTACTGCAGCGCGGCCTGGCCGAAGGAGGCACAGATCAGCACCACGAACAGCGCTCCGAGGGACACCCACACCGAGGGCCGGGCGTCGCCGAGCAGCTGCGGTCCGGCCCAGATGCCGAGCAGCCCGCCGAGCACGAGGCCGACGGTGGCGAAGGCGCCGGTGATGAAGCCCTGCCAGTAGCCGGACAGGGCGTAGGCCACCACCAGGGCGATCAACGCCCAGTCGAGGATGTTCACCGGTCGACCTCGCGGCGGATCCTGTCGACCTCGCGCCCGGAGAGCATGTGCTCGGGCACCTCCACGCGCACCGTCGGGTCCCACGGCCGGGTGAGACCGACGTGGTCGAAGAGCTGGTTGATCAGCCCGGCCGTGAAGCCCCACAGCACCAGGTCGCGCTCCGGCCCCACGAGGAAGCCGGGGCTGGAGTAGGAGCGGGCCGGGTGCACGACCGTGACGCGGTGCTCCGGGTCGAGCAGGTGCTCCAGCGGCACCCGCAGGATCGTGTGCACCTCCCGAGGATCGACGACCGCGACCGGGGACTCCTCGCGCCACCAGGCCAGCACCGGAGTCACCGCGAAGTTGCTCGGCGGCAGCCACAGCTCGGGCAGCAGCGCCAGCACCTCCACCCCGTCGGGATCGAGGCCGGTCTCCTCCTCGGCCTCACGAAGTGCTGCCGCCACCGGGCCGTCGTCGTCCGGGTCGAGCTTGCCGCCGGGGAAGGACAGCTGGCCGGGATGGCTGCGCAGGTCGTGCGCGCGCTCGGTGAGCAGCATGTCGGGCCCCTCGGGACCCTCGCCGAAGAGCATCAGCACCGCGCCGGGCCGGGCGTCGCCCCCGGGCGGCGGCAGGAAGCGGCTGATCTGCTCGGCCGTGATCGACCGGGCACCGTCGCGGATCGGCACCAGCCAGTCGGGCAGGTCGATCGGGTCGTCGACCGGCTCCTCCTGTCCGCCCGCCGGCCCGTCCATGGCGCTCATCCGGCTGTCACGCCGAGGTGCCGGGCCACGAGCCGCTGCAGCTGACCCACCGAGGTGATCTCGCCGTACTCGTCGTAGACGAGCTTGCCGTGCGCGTCGACCATCATGATCTTGGGCAGCCCCCGCGCCCGAAGCCTCCCCTCGGGGTCGGCCAGCAGCGGATAGGTCACGCCGGAGGTCTTCGCGAGCTGCAGCGCCCATCTCGGCTGGGTGTCCTGGTAGTCGATGCCGAGGACGCGCACCTTGCCAGCGTACGTGCGGGCGAACCGCTCATAGCGCGGCAGCTCGGCGCGGCACGGGCCGCACCACTGCGCCCACAGGTTGACCACCAGCGGCCCGCGCAGGGACGCCAGGTCGACCTCGGGCCCGCCGCCGAGGCAGGGCAGGGTGACGCGTGGCAGCCCGCCCGGCACGGGCTTGCCGTGGCCCGGTCGGCAGTCGGCGATGCCGGCCCGTTGCTTCAGCGCGTGCAGCTGGGGGCTGGCCACCTGGACGCCGGTCTCGTGGCCCGACGGCGGGGTCGCCCCGCAACCGGCGAGCAGCAGGAGCGCGGCGGCGGCGAGCAGCCGCGCGGGGCCACGCCGGCACGAGCGGTGTCGGGTGATCACGCCGGGCCCTGGGTCCTGACCAGCTCGGCGGCCTCCTCCGGGTCGGTGGGGCCGGCACCGTAGGAGGGACACCACCGCGCCACGGTGCAGGCACCGCAGGCGGGCTTCTTCGCGTGGCAGACCCGGCGGCCGTGCCAGATCAGGTGGTGGCTCAGCATCGTCCAGTCCTTCGGCGGGAAGAGCTCGGCCACCTCCGTCTCGACCTTGACCGGGTCGGCCTGCTCGGTCCAGCCCAGCCGGCGCACCAGCCTGCCGAAGTGGGTGTCCACGGTGATGCCGGGCACGCCGAAGCCGTTGCCGAGCACCACGTTGGCGGTCTTGCGACCCACACCGGGCAGGGTGACGAGGTCGTCGAGCCGGGGCGGCACCTCACCGCCGTAGTTCTCCACGAGCGCGGCGCTCAGCTTCAGCAGCGACTCGGTCTTGGCGCGGAAGAAGCCCAGCGGGGCGACGATCCGCTCGAGGTCCTCACGCTCGGCCGCGGCCATCGCCTTGGCATCGGGATAGGCGGCGAACAGGGTGGGGCTGACGGCGTTCACCCGCCGGTCGGTGGTCTGCGCGCTCAGCACCGTGACCACCAGGAGCTGGAAGGGGTCGGCGAAGTCCAGCTCGATGTGGGCGTCCGGGTAGGTCTCGGCGAGCACGCGGTTGACCTTGCGCGCGCGGCGGACCAGGGACGTGTCGGGCACGCCGCAAGGGTACGGCGCGGCGCCGACGGGGCCGAAGGACGGGCACCCACCGCGAGGCCTCCGTGACGCGGGTGGCGCCGATGGGACACACTGTGACCTGCAGCACGGGTAGCCGGGCCCGCGTGCCAGACTGACCCGCGGGGCCTGCTGGGCTCTGCGTGCCGTGAGGGAAGGATGATCTGTGGAGAACGACGTACTCCGGCAAGCGCCGCTGTTCAGCGCACTCGACGACGAGGCCGCGGCGGCCCTGCGCTCGTCGATGGGCGAGGGACGGCTCCGTCGCGGCGAGGTGCTCTTCCACGAGGGCGACTCGGGCGACAAGCTCTACATCGTCACCGACGGCAAGATCAAGCTCGGTCGGACCTCCTCCGACGGGCGCGAGAACCTGCTGGCGATCATGGGCCCCGGCCAGATGTTCGGCGAGCTCTCCCTCTTCGACCCCGGCCCGCGCTCGGCCACCGTCACCGCGATCACCGACACCAGCTTCCTGTCGCTCTCGCACGAGGACATGATGCGCTGGCTCGACGGCCGCCCCGCGGTCGCGCTCGGGCTGCTCTCCCAGCTCGCCGGGCGGCTGCGGCGCTCCAACGACGTGGTCGCCGACCTGGTCTTCTCCGACGTCCCGGGCCGGGTGGCCAAGCAGCTGCTCGAGCTCGCCGACCGGTTCGGCCGCACAGCCGACGACGGCGTGCACGTGCACCACGACCTCACCCAGGAGGAGCTCGCCCAGCTCGTCGGCGCCTCGCGGGAGACCGTGAACAAGGCCCTCGCCGACTTCGCCTCGCGCGGCTGGATCCGCCTGGAACCGCGGTCCGTGGTGATCATGGATGTCGAGCGGATGAAGCGCCGCGCCCGCTGAGCTCTGAGACGGCGTGTCCCTATCGCCCGGATCGAGCGCGTCGTCACCGGGCGGGGCGGGTCGCAGCCAAGTGACCTGACCGATGACCAGTGGGAACTGCTGGACTGGTCGTTCCCGCGTCGACCCATGAGAACCGGGCCCGCGAGCTGATGCTCGAGCACCTGGACCGGCAGGGCGTCACCGACCGCCTCGAGCTGGTCGTGGTGGATGAAGGGACACGCCGGCCGGCGGTCGCTCCGCACGCTACTGCATGCCGCGCAGTAGTGTGCGGTGCATGGAAACCAACCAACTCCTCCGCGGCGTGCTCGACCTCGCCGTGCTGGCCGCCGTCGCGGGAGAGGACGGCTACGGCTACGACGTCGTACGTCGCCTGCGGGCCGCGGGGATCGAGGACGTCGGTGACGCCTCGGTCTATGGCACGCTGCGGCGGCTCTACGGGGCGGGCGCCCTGACCTCCTACGTCGTCGCTTCGGACGAGGGGCCCCACCGCAAGTACTACGGCATCACCACGGCTGGTCGCGCGGAGTTGAAGCGCCAGGCTGACGACTGGCGCTCCTTCAGCGCAACCATCACCGCCCTGATCGACGCCCAGGAGGCTGTGGCATGACCGAGCAACTGACCGAAACTGCCGTGCACG
>DATDNR010000171.1:0-2686 GCA_036518175.1 Marmoricola sp. | reverse complement strand
CGGGGCGCGACTGAACCCGCCGCGGGGCGCAACTGAACCCGCCGCGCCACGCCGCGCAACTCAACGAACCGCGCGACGCACCACAACCCACCGCATCACAGGAACGAGCCGTGGTGCAGGTACGGCATCGGCGGCTTCATGCCGCGCAGGCCGAGGTACCCCTGGGTGGACGCGGACAGGCGCGCCTCGAGCCCGACGGAGACCGCCCAGTCGTTCGCGGCGGTGACGTGGCGGAGCGTGATCGGGACGTCCGGCGAGGAGGAGGCCAGCGCCTCCCAGAGCAGGCGGGCAGCGGTGCGGCGGTTCGTCGCGGCGAGCAGCACCGGCGCGCCGGTGTCGTCGACGTACGCATAGCCCGAGCCGGTGGAGCCGTCGAGCACCAGCAGCCGGTGGAGCAGCGAGAGCACCTGGTGGTCGACGCCGTGGGCGGAGTCGCGGCAGCGGCGGTCGACGGAGTCCATCAGCTCGAAGTCCGACGGCGTGCCCTCCCGCACCCGCGAGCCGACCGGGAGCGCCGACCGGTCGACGACCCCGTGCAGCGTCATCTGCGGGTGCATCACGAAACCGGCGAGCGCGTACCGCCGAAACGCCCGCGGGTCGTCGGAGGCGGCGAGCATGCCCCGAAGGCAGCCGACCGAGTGGCCCAGGGCGGCGTCGAGCAACGGCTTGCCGATGCCGGACCCGCGCAGGGCCGGCCGCACGGCGTACGACGCCAGGAACCAGCACAGCTCGCGGCGGAACGACAGCGCGAATCCGACCATCCGGCCGTCGACGCACGCCACCCAGCAGCCCGCCGGGTCGGTGGTGAGGAAGTGCGCCGCCTTCGCGATCCACTGCGCGGCCCGGGACGACGAGCGGCGGACCGGCTCGGGCAGGTTGGCCACCCAGCTCTCCCGATCCACCGCCAGGTAGCTCTCCGCCGACAGCCGCTCGGCCTCCTCGACGTCGGCGAGCTGCATCGGCCGGATCAGCACGTCGCTGGACACGCGCGGAACGCTACCGGCCCGCGGCCCGACACCGGGGTAAGGAGGCACACCGGGGTGCGCGACCATGGGCCGCATGCGCGTGGTCATCGCCCCGGACAAGTTCGCCGGCACGCTCACCGCGGTCGAGGCGGCCGACGCGATCGCCGAGGGCTGGGCACGCCGCGCGCCGGGCGACGAGCTGGTCACGGTGCCGATGTCCGACGGCGGCCCCGGGTTCGTCGACGTGCTGCACGCCGTGCTCGGCGGGGAGCTGCTGGCGGTCACCGTCCGCGGCCCGTACGACGACACACTCCCGGCCACCATCCTCCGCGTCGACGACACTGCCTACGTCGAGAGCGCCCAGGCGATCGGCCTCCACCTCACTGCGGAGGCGGACCGCGACCCGATGCGGGCGAGCAGCGCCGGCGTCGGTGACCTGGTCGACCACGCCATCCACAGCGGCGCCCGGCGGGTCGTGGTCGGACTCGGCGGCAGCGGCACCAACGACGGCGGAGCCGGCCTGCTCGCCGCCCTCGGCGCGACCGCCGACGTGCCGCTCGACCGCGGACCGGTCGGCCTCGAGGGGCTGTCTCGGGTCACCCTGCCCGACCGGCCCGACGTGCGGATCACCGCCGCGACCGACGTCGACAACGCGCTGCTGGGCATCGTCGGGGCCACCAAGGCGTTCGGTGCGCAGAAGGGGCTGACCGAGGAGCAGCTGCTGGTCGTCGACGGCCGGTTGCAGCGGCTCGCGGAGCTGACCGACCGCAAGCTCGCGGGGGAGAAGGGCGCGGGCGCCGCCGGCGGCCTCGGGTTCGCGCTGATGCTGCTCGGCGCCGACCGGCGACCGGGTGTCGACCTGGTCGCCGAGGCGGTCGGGCTGGCGGCGGCGTGCCAGGGCGCCGACCTGGTGATCACCGGCGAGGGCGCCTTCGACTTCTCCTCGCGGGCCGGCAAGGTGCCCTACGGCGTCGCGGAGATCGCCGTGCCCGCGCTGGCGCCGTGCATCGTGCTCGCCGGACGGGTGCAGATCGGTGCCCGGGAGACGCGGGCGATGGGCGTGGAGTCGGCGTACTCCCTGGTCGACCTCGTCGGCGAGGAGCGCGCCCGGCAGCACCCGCGGGAGGCGCTCGCCGAGCTCGCCGAGCGGGTGGCGCGCACCTGGTCCCGCTGAGATCCGATCTGGCTGAGTTGAGACTCGCGCTGCCGGGAATAACCACCCGTGTGCGACCATTGAGCACGGCAAGGACACGCTGAGCACTTGGGAGAGAGAGCATGACCGAGCAGGTCGAGACCCGCACCGACGGCATCAACGTCACCGACACCGCGGCCGCGAAGGTCAAGAGCCTCCTCGAGCAGGAGGGCCGCGACGACCTGCAGCTGCGCATCGCCGTGCAGCCGGGCGGTTGCTCCGGTCTGCGCTACCAGCTGTTCTTCGACGAGCGCCACCTCGACGGTGACATCGTCACCGACTTCAACGGCGTCGCCGTGGTCGTCGACCGGATGAGCTCGCCCTACCTCAACGGCGCCACCATCGACTTCGTCGACTCGATCGAGAAGCAGGGCTTCACCATCGACAACCCCAACGCCACCGGCTCCTGCGCCTGCGGCGACAGCTTCCACTGAGCTGACACCAGACTGCACAGCGAGACCCCCGGCGGATCCGCCGGGGGTCTCGCTGTGCAGTCTGGTGTCAGCTCAGTGGAAGCTGTCGCCGCAGG
>DATDNR010000170.1:0-3223 GCA_036518175.1 Marmoricola sp. | reverse complement strand
CGGTCTGCCAGGCGTCACCCAGGGCGACGACGTGGTCGATGTCGAGGGAGTCCCCGGAGCCGCGCACGAAGTGGATCCGGGCCCCGGTGTACGGGTCGGTGATGTCCCCGGAGAGCACCACGCAGTCACGGGTGCCGGGCTCGTGAATGACGTGGTCCAAGTAGTGGTTGAGGATGTCGTTGCGGGTGTCGCAGCCGTTGCGGTCCGCGTCCAACCAGGCCTGCCCGAACTGCTCGCGGACGTAGCCGGTCAAAGGCGCTCGGCCTTTGACCGTCAGCGTGTCGAGTTGAGCGAGCACGGTGCCGCTGCTGTGGTCCACGTTGGCTTGCGCGGGTTCGGGCTTCGTCGTTGTGTGTGCCCGGTGGCGATCGCGCTGGCGAGCGTGCTGGTGGGCGGCGCCGTGATGGAGGCGGTGGTGAGTGTGCCTGCTCGCCGGTTGCCACGGGTGCTGGCTGACCTGGCGGCCGACGGCGGGATGGGTCCGCTGCGCGGTCTGGCCGTGCGCCCGGGCCGTGTTGGCGCAGCCGGCCAGCAGGAGACTCACCATCGCCAGCACGGTGCACAGCGTCACCGACAGTGCGCGGGGGAGGCCGGCACGGTTGGCGCTGGGCCGGGAGGGCGCGGCTGCGTCGCACATGGCCCCATGGTGCCCGCGCGCGGACGGTGCTGGCAGCCGAATGATCCCGCCCGCGGGCTGCCCGGCGCAGTCGGTGGTCGCGGCCCCGAGCAGGGCCGCGACCACGAAGGCGATGAGGTTGTCGATCAGCTTGATCCGGCGCTCAGTATCTGCCGCACGCGCCGTCACCGCCGGGCCCGGAAAGACACGGCCCGGTACGCGCCGGAAGCGCGCGTCCTCGCACACGGGGCCTGAGCCGGCATTCCGGCCAGGGAGCGGGATAGGTTCGGGCAATGTCACACGATCTGAAGGTATTGCTGGACGGTCTGGCGTCTGAGGACCCCGCGGTGCGGGATGGATGGGCCTATGAGGAACTGGCTGAGGGCATCGCGGATGGGCGGTTCAGCAGTGATCTCGAGCGCATCCGCGCGACGGCGGTGACGCGCTTGAGGTCCACCGAGATCCAGGCACGTGCCTTCGCGCCGCTGATCCTGACCTGGCTCGTCGACGCCGGCGACCGTGACCGAGATGCGTTCGACGCCGTCACAAGCTGGTATCTGGCAGAGACCGACACCCGTGGCTACGACTCCCACCTGGGGTGGCTGCATGCCGTAGCCCACGGTGCCGACTACCTCGGCACCTGCGTGGTGAGCGGGATCGCGACCGGGCCGGAGGTACTCGAGATCCTCGCCCGCCGCATCGTGACTCCAGGGGAAGCGTGGCGAGACCAGGAGGATGCCCGCGTGGCCCTGGCCGCCGCCCATGCATTGAGCCTCTGTGACCAGGCGCAGTCCACGGCGTGGCTCGCCCTGCTGGACGCCGCCTTGCAGACGTTCGAGCAGTCCGCTGCACAGCGCGAGGTCGGTGACCGCCCTCCGGCGTGGCTGCACAACCTCTTCTCGGCCTGCGCGACCCTCTACGTCGTCCTCGCCGAACAGCCCCGCAGCGGTGAGGAGAACCTCGATGTCCCGCATGCCGACGTCGTTCGCGCAGGCCTGGCCCAGGTCATCGCCAGAATGGCACCCTGGCTGTTTGCTCCCGCCCAAGGCTGTGGCGAAGCTGCTTCCCAGCTCTACGCGGCAGCGGGAACGGGCGGAGAAGCAGACGCGCACGTTGAGCGCCACGCGTCGGGCTGATTACTGGCCAACCAAGTGCAGCGTTCCGCTGCGGGATCTGTCACCGCCCATTCGGCGAGGTGTACTTCCGGTCCGCACGCGCCACCGGAGAGGAGCGGGGAGCGCCGTGATCGAGGTGACGAACAGTCCGCGCGACCGAGACCGATCCAGGTCCGATGAGTTACGCGCCGATGCCCGCCTTCGGCACTCAGCGACTTCCCGGTCCGCGGCAGGGCTTGTTTGACCGCGGCGTCCGACTCACTTCCACCCGACCAGGCACGTTGCCTCGCTTCCTGCTCGAACACGACGTCCGGCTGCGCGATTCCGACAGAACGCTGCAGGTGCTGCAGGGGCCTGTGACTGGGATCGGCTGAGCTGCTGCGCAACCGGACGGCGGCTCCTGCGTCAGCACGTGGCGGTGACGCGGCCGCAGGCTGCCCCTCGACAGCGCGCTACGGGGGGCAGTCGCGGACGTTCGAGCAGGCGGGGGTCCAGCGCATGCAGGTCGCGACGTGATGGAAGGGGAGTGTCGGTGTGCCGCGCATGTCGCGAGCCTGCTGCAGCACAGCCAAGGCGGCGTGGAGTCGTTCGCTGCGTTCTGTCTCGCTCATGGCGATGACGGCTGAGTTGGTCGCGAGCTGAGCGACGTAGTGGTCGGGTGTGATCTCCCAGTCCCACGGGAAGCGGGCAGTTTCCAGCTCTTCGTCGGGAAACGGGGAGGAAGGCCGAGCTTCCTCGGAGACGCCCTTCTTGTCGGGATCGATGCCAGCGACCTCGAACTCCCACGACTCGACGGGGGCAACCACATTCCAGACCAGGCTGAGCCACCCGCCGGGCCTGAGCACGCGGCGGACCTCCACCATCGTTGCCTCCATCGGAAACCAGTGCCAGGCGTCGGCGACCAGCACGGCATCGAGGGAATGGTCCTCGAACGGCAGCGCGTCGGAAGATCCGAGATGCGCGGCCGCGGCCGGCACCTCCCGTCGCAAGACCGCCAGCATCCTCGGGTCAGGCTCCACCGCCGCAACCGACAGCCCGCGCCGGACCAGAGCAGCCGTCAGCAGACCGGTTCCAGCGCCGACATCGGCTACTCGCGCCGGCCTGTTTGGAGCCAGCCACGCGACTGCGGGCTCGGGATACCCCGGGCGCCACCGGGCGTAGGCCTCCGCACGCTCCCCGAAGGTGAGGGCTCTGTCCATGTCGATGGGGGCCACGGGGGGACCCTAGGGCACCGACGGGCTCACGCCCGCGCCTCCCGCGCTGGGTGGGCGCACCAGAAGCGCTGACACGAGTTCCTCAGCGCGACCATGAGGCAGTCGGTGCTGTGGACAAGTGCCACTCGCACGACGGCCCACGTGTGGGCGTCGGGTCCGACCCACTGCCGCCCACCAGAGGTCACCCGCCGCGGCTCAACCCCGGGGGTGCTGTGCCTCGCTCACCCCCGGGAAGACGCCGTCAGTGGAAGGCAGTCGGGAGGGGCGGCAACGTGATC
>DATDNR010000169.1:0-28049 GCA_036518175.1 Marmoricola sp. | reverse complement strand
CGGCCGTCCACGGTTGCGGGGTCGCAGCGTCCGGCGCGCCGGCGAGGTAGTCGGCCGGCAGCTTCGACGGGTCGCTGTTCGCGGCGGCGACGTAGGCGTTCACGCCCTTGACGTAGGACTCGATCATCCGGCGGGCCTGGGCTCCGCGCCGCCCGTACCGCTGCGGGAGGAGGTCGACCTGGCGCTGCGCCTGTGCCTGGGTGTACGGCGCCAGCAGCAGCTGGTCGTGGTCCATCTGCTCGAACTCGCAGGACGACCCCAGGAAGGAGGCGAGCGTGCCCTCGCCGTAGTGCCGCAGCACGTCCATCAGGAACAGGCGGTCCTCGGCCTGCGCGTAACCGGCGCCGAACGCGGCCGCCGCGTCGGTGTCACCGTAGATGTGCGGCACGTCGTGGCCGTCGCGGTAGATCCGCACCCGCGCGCCGGGGCTCTCCACCCGGGTGACGTCGCCGGGCCGGACGCCGAAGGACTCGTCGTCGAAGTAGCGGCCCAGGGTGGCGTTGGTCAGACCGGGATAGCCGTAGAGCAACCCGGCGTACTTGCCGAGCTGGTCGTCGCTGTGCGGTGGACGCTGCCCGGTGGCCTCGAACCTCAGCAGGTCGGTCGCGTTGACGAGACCGTTCTGGCCCGGCGGGAGGATGCTCATCGCCTGGCCGTCGGCGTAGTCGTGCACCCGGTAGCCCGGTCCGTCCCCGGTGGCGGCCTGGGCCTGGGGCACGAAGCTCGCGGCGGTGAGCGCGAGCGCGGAGACGGTGGTCAGGAGCAGGGCACGCGTCCGGAGCGTCATGTGCCGCACAACGGGCGAACGCGTTCTCAAGTCACTCGCTATGACGTGGATCACAGTCGCTCCGCGGCCCGGGCGGCGCGCCCGTTGGCGGACTAGACCCCGGCCGGCCGCCTTTCCGCGGGCCCGTCGTCGGCGTCCTACCCTCCCGGGGTGAGTGGCCGGAAGCACGTCCCGGGCCGGTCCCGCGTCGGGATGACCGCCCTGGGCAGGTTGCACCTTCGCGTGGTGCGCGACGGCGGCGCAGAGGACGTCATCCTCGAGCGCCGCTGGCCCGATGCGACCAGTGCCCGGGGCTGGTGCGAACAGGTGGCCGCCGACCCCGGCTCCGGGGTGCAGCTGCAGGAGGCGCACGTGTTCACCGAGCGTTGGCGGCATCCTCGGTCGTGGGAGTCGCAGCCGGTGCGCGCGGTGCCGCAGAGCGACCAGCTGGGTTCTCCCGACGCCGGCGGTGGCATCTGCTGGTCCGCACCACGGGTCCTCGAGGCGCTGCCGGAGCTGCCGTCGGGCGCCTGAGGCAGGATGGCGGGATGAACACCCACGACCCGGACTACGACCCGGCCGCCGAGGTCGTCGAGATCTGCCGCGACCTGCTCCGCATCGACACCACCAACCCCGGTGACTCGACCGGCCCCGGCGAGCGCAAGGCCGCCGAGCACGTCGCCACTCTCCTCGACGAGGTCGGCATCGAGGCCGACCTGTTCGAGTCCGAGCCGGGCCGGACGTCGCTGGTGGCCCGGTGGGGCGGCGCCGCAGGAGATCCGGTGCTGCTGCACGGACACCTCGACGTCGTCCCGGCACACGCTCCGGACTGGCAGGTCGACCCGTTCAGCGGCGAGGTCCGCGACGGATACCTGTGGGGGCGCGGCGCGGTCGACATGAAGGACTTCGACGCCATGCTGCTGTCGCTGGTGCGCGCCCGCGCCAGGGCGGGGCAGGCGCCGTCGCGGCCGCTGGTGCTCTGCTTCACCGCCGACGAGGAGGCTGGTGGCCGGAAGGGAGCGGGCCACCTGGCCGAGCACCACGCCGACCTGTTCGAGGGGTGCGGTTACGCGATCGGCGAGGTCGGCGGCTTCAGCGCCACCGTGCGGGGCCGACGGGTCTACCTGGTCGAGGCGGCCGAGAAGGGGATGGCCTGGCTCCGGCTCACCGCGCGGGGCAATGCCGGCCACGGGTCCATGCGGCACCCGGACAACGCGGTGGGCCGGCTGGCCGGTGCGGTCGCGAGGATCGGGGCACACGAGTGGCCGGTGCAGCTGACGCCGACCATGCAGGTGCTGCTCGCGGCGGTCGCCGAGCTCGCCGGCACCGAGGCGACGCCGGAGAACGCCGAGTCCCTGATCGAGGAGTTCGGCCCGGCGGCACGGATGCTGGGTGCGGTGATCCGCAACACGGTGAACCCGACGATGCTCCAGGCGGGCTACAAGGTGAACGTGGTGCCGGGTGAGGCGGTCGCCCACGTCGACGGCCGCTTCCTCCCCGGGCTCGAGGACGACTTCCGCACCACGCTGGCGAAGCTGGCCGGCGAGGGCATCGAGATCTCCGAGGTCACCCAGATGGAGGGCGTGGAGACGCCGTACGACGGGCCGGTGGCGGAGGCGATGACCGCTGCGCTCCTCGAGGAGGACCCCGACGCGGTGGTGGCGCCGTACCTGATGAGCGGCGGCACCGACGGCAAGTACTGGAACCGCCTGGGCATGCGGTGCTTCGGGTTCGCACCCCTGCGCCTGCCCGCGGACCTCGACTTCACCGCCCTCTTCCACGGCGTCGACGAGCGGGTGCCGCTCGACGCCCTGGAGTTCGGCGCCCGCGTGCTGGACCGGTTCCTCGACAAGCTCTGAGGCGGTGCGGCGGGCCCCGGCGGCTCAGCGTCCGCCGGCGAGGTTGCGGTCGCGCTGCTCCACGCCGAGGGGCCCGTAGGGGTAGTCCGGCGCGTGCGGGTCGCTGGCCGCGTCGAGGGCGTCGCTCTCCTCCTCGGTGAGGCGCACGTCGGCGGCCCGGAGGTTGCCCTCGAGCTGCTCGACCGTGCGCGCCCCGAGGATCGTCGAGGTCACGCCCGGACGGTCGGTGAGCCAGGCCAGGGCGACCTCCGCCATCGACACGCCTCGCGCGTCGGCGACCTTCTGCACCGCCTCGACGACCTGCCAGGTGCGCTCGGTGCCGCGCCGGTCCCAGGCCTCCATGCCGCGGTCGGGGTCCTCGCCGAGGCGGGTCGCGCCGGAAGGCTGCTCGCCACGGCGGTACTTCCCGGTCAGCCAGCCACCGCCGAGCGGCCCCCAGGGCAGCAGCCCAAGACCGGCGTCGCGGGCAGCCGGGACGATCTCCCACTCGACCTCGCGCACCAGCAGGCTGTACTGCGGCTGCAGGCTCACCGGCGGCACCAGTGCCAGCTGCCGCGAGAGGTGCACGGCCTTGGTCAGCTGCCAGCCGGTGAAGTTCGAGAACCCGTAGTAGCGGATCTTGCCGGCCCGGACGAACCCGTCCAGCGTGCGTAGCGTCTCCTCGAGCGGGGTGTGCGGGTCCCAGGCGTGCGCCTGGTAGAGGTCGACGTGGTCGAGCCCGAGGCGTTCGAGCGAGGCGTCCAGCGCCCGGGTCAGGTGGCGGGCCGTCAGCCCGGCGCCATTGGGTGAGTCGTCGGTCGGGAAACGGCCTTTGGTGGCGAGCACCACCCGGTCGGTCACCTCGGGGGGCCGGGAGGCGAACCACCGGCCGATGATCCGTTCCGACTCACCCCCTGCGTACACGTCGGCGGTGTCGACGAGGGTGCCGCCGGCCTCGACGAACCGGTCGAGCTGCGCGTGCGCCACCTCCTCGTCCGACTCCTCACCGAAGGTCATGGTGCCGAGGCAGTACGCCGAGACGGCGCAGCCGCTGTTCCCGAGAGTGCGATGCTCCATGTCCCGAACCTACGCGAATCGTCCGCCACCTCGAGGCGGCCCTCCTCGATCGCGGCGACGAAGGCCTCGTAGTCGCGGAGGTTCTGCTCGGCGTAGGACTCGGCGAACGCGGTGATGGCCCGGTCGAGGGAGTCACGCTTGCCGGCGTACGCGGCGATGGCGACCGGGTCACCCGACCTGGCGTGGCCACGGGCCAGCGTGCGGCCGCACAGCCGGGCGTAGAAGCGCAGCCGGTCGGGGGTGCCGCCGGACTCATCGGCAGACCCCTTCCAGTCGCGCAGCTGCCGGACGTAGAAGTCCCGGCCCTCGCGGCCCGTGGACCAGCCGAGGAAGATGTCGGACTGGGCCTGCGACAGGCGCTGTCCCTCGACGACCCGGCGCCCGCTGTTGTGGTAGCGGCTGGGGCCGAGGTGCTCCTCGAGCACCGACGTCCCGGCCTCCTTGATCTGGAGGAACAGCGGGTCGTGCTCGTCCCGGCCCTCGAACAGCATCACGAAGCAGCGGGTGCCGACGCTGCCGACGCCGACGACCTTGATCGCCATGTCCACCGGCGTGTACCTCTCGATGAGGCTGCGCCGGTCGTCGGGGAGGGTGTCCTTGTAGGCGACGAACCCCTGGCGCACCACGTGCTCCAGCGCGGACGGGTCGACGTCGCCCGGCAGCTCCCGCATCGGCACGAGCAGGGGCGGGTGACTGCGGAACTGCTGGTGCCCGTCCACCTGCTCGGTGAGCTTCGCCAGCGCCTGCAGGCTGGTCCTCGAGCGGGCCCTGGTCTCGAAACGGCGGACGAGCTTGCGGATCCCGGCGGCGTCCGCTCCGGCGGCGGTCGCGGCGGCCTCGACGGTCAGGTACTCGTACCACAGGTCCAGGTATCCCATCTCGGCGTACGCGGCCATCGCCTCCCGGTACGCGCGCACCGACTCCGCGGTGGCGCCGCGCCAGTCGGCGCGGTCGAAGCCCAGGTGCTGCCCCGCGACCGTGATGCTGGTCGCCAGTCGCTTGAGGTCCCATTCCCAGGGCCCCGGCAGGGTCTCGTCGAAGTCGTTGGCGTCGAAGACGAGCTGGCGCTCGGGTGAGGCGTAGGCGCCGAAGTTGGACAGGTGTGCGTCCCCGCCGAGCTGGACCTGCAGCCCCGTGCTGGGAGTGGTGGCCAGATCGGTGGCCATGATCCGCGCCGTGCCTCGGTAGAAGGTGAACGGCGAGACGCGCATCCTCGAGTGCCGGGTCGGCACCAGCCAGGGCACCCGCTGCTCGTTCTGCTCCTCCAGCAGCCGGACCGGGTCGGGCCGGCCCGGCTGCTCGGACCACTCCCGGTGCGCCGACCTCGGCACCCGGACGCGGGCCTGGCGTCCCAGGCTGGTCCGTTCGTCGACCGGAACCAGGGCGGTCGGTGCTGACACGGCTCCTCCTCCGTTCATCAGGGTCGGTCCACAGGCCTGCTGTCGCTGCCTGCATCCCACCCATCCCCGGTTGCGCCGGGGGCGCCTCACCCCTGACGGGCGATGTGCTGATGCCGGGGTGTCCTCACGGTGGAGGAAGAACACCGATTCCCGCAGAAAGCGCAGGTCTTCGTCATGACGCAAACCATCGACACGCTGGGCCCCGTCGACTGGCTCGTCGTCGAGTTCCCGGGCCTCGACTTCGGGAAGGGGCAGGTGGCCCCGCACCTGCAGAGCCTCATCGATCGTGACCTCGTCCGGGTCCTCGACCTGGTGTTCCTGCGCAAGAACGACGACGGCACCCTCGAGATGGCCGAGATCTCCGACCTGGACACCAGCGAGCTCGGCGAGATCCGCGCCGCCGAGTCGGATCTCGCCATGGTTCTCTCCGAGCAGGACGTACTCGACCTCGCCGAGACCATCGAGCCGGGGCACTCCGCCGCGCTGCTGGTCTGGGAGAACAAGTGGGCCGCGCCCTTCGGCGCCGCCGTACGCCACATGGGAGGTCAGCTGGTCGCCAGCGGACGCATCCCCACCCAGGCGGTGCTGGCCGCGATCGAGGCCGACGCCGAAGAGATCGAAGGAGTCTGAGATGCCACTTGCAGCCCGACGCAGGCGCCGGACCGCCGCCGCCGTCGGCGGTGCCGTCGTCGTCGCACACGGAGTCAACCGACGACACGACCGGCGCGAGGACCGTCGCGATGACCGGCAGGACCGCCGCGAGGACCGGCGCGAGGACCGCCGCGACCGCCGCTTCTGAGCCTGGACGCCCCGACCTAGGGGAAGGTGGCGAACAGCGGCCGCTGCCGGATGATCTTGCGGCGGAGCACCACCCGGCGGGTGCCGTCGGGGGCCAGCCGGAGGCGGTCGAGCTCCCACCCGCCGTGCTCGGCCCGCTCCACGAGCATCCGGGTCACGACGTTGCGCGAGAAGTCGCGCGAGATCACCAGCTGGTCGAACTCGTACTCCACGCCGGGACGCAGGGCCCGTCGTTGCAGGTTGCGCTGCTTGGCTGAGGTCATCGGCATTCCTCCGAGACGTCGTCCAGGGCCTCGCTGATCTCCGGGGGCAGCTCGCACTCCTCGGAGAGCAGCGAGCCGCGCAGCTGGGCGGCAGTGCGGGCCCCGACGATGGGGGCCACGACGCCGGGGCGGTCGCGGACCCACGCCAGCGCCACCTCGATCGGCGACCAGCCGAGCCCGTCGGCCGCCTTGACGACGGCCTCGACGACCCGGCGGGCGCGGTCGTCGAGGTAGCGGCCGACGAAGTTGGTGAAGTGCGGCGACGCGGCACGGGAGTCGGCGGGGGTGCCGGTGCGGTACTTGCCGGTCAGCACGCCACGGCCCAGCGGCGACCACGGCAGCAGGCCCAGGCCGAGTGCGCGGGCGGCCGGCACCAGCTCGCGCTCGGCGGATCGGTTCAGCAGGGAGTACTCGACCTGGTTGGAGGCGAGGACCGCGCGTCCGGGGACCGCCCGTTGCCAGGTGGCGGCCTGCGCGGTCTGCCAGCCGGAGTAGTTCGAGACCCCGACGTAGGCCGCCCGGCCGGTGGAGACCGCGAAGTCGAGCGCCCCCAGCGTCTCCTCCAGAGGGATCCCGTCGACCCAGGTGTGCACCTGCCACAGGTCGACGTGCTCGACCCCGAGGCGGCGCAGCGAGCCGTCCAGCTCCCGCAGCAGGCGGCCGCGGGAGACATCGGTGACCCGCTCACCGGTGCGGCGGCTGATGCCGGCCTTGGTGGCGATCACCATGTCGTCGCGGGACACGACGTCTCCGAGGAAGGAGCCGATCAGGCGCTCGGAGTCACCGTCGGTGTAGCCGGCCGCAGTGTCGATGAACGTCCCGCCCGCCTCGACGAAGGCCTTGAGCTGGTCGCGGGCCTCGTGCTCGTCGGTGTCGCGCCCCCACGTCATCGTGCCCAGGCCGAGCCGGGACACCCTCAGTCCCGTGCCGCCCAGGAACCGCTGTTGCATGCCGCCCACGCTATCCAGTGGCGCCCGATGCGCGCGTCCCGGCTCGCCGGGTGGTCCAGTCACCGTAGTCTGTGCGACGGTCTCCGCAACGAGGGACCTCAGCCCCAGCATTCCGGAAAGCGTGCGATGAACTACTTCGACGCCATCGTCCTCGGCATCGTCGAGGGGCTCACCGAGTTCCTCCCCGTCTCCAGCACCGGTCACCTGACCATCGCCGAGCAGATCCTGGGTCTCGACGTCGCGGCCCCGGACGTCACCGGCTTCACCGCGGTGATCCAGATGGGCGCCATCCTCGCGGTGGTCCTCTACTTCGTCCGCGACATCTGGCGGATCGCCAGCGCCTGGTGCGTCGGCCTCGTCAAGGCGGAGTACCGCGGCACCTTCGACCACCGGATGGGCTGGTACGTGATCGTCGGCACCATCCCGATCGGCATCGTCGGCTTCGCGCTCAAGGACTTCATCACCAACGACCTGCGCTCGCTCTGGGTCGTGGCCGCCGGCCTGATCCTGTGGAGCGGAGTGATGCTCTACGCCGAGAAGGCCGGCCGCCGCACGCGCGGTGAGCGCGACCTGGGCATGCGTGACGCGCTGGTGGTCGGCGTGGTGCAGTGCGTCGCCCTCGTGCCGGGCGTCTCCCGCTCCGGCGCCACCATCAGTGCGGGCCTGCTCCGCGGCCTGGACCGCGTCGCAGCCACGCGGCTCAGCTTCTTCCTGTCCATCCCGGCGCTCTTCGCGGCCGGGCTCTTCGAGCTCAAGGACGCCCTCGGCGGCAACATCAGCGTCGGGGAGACCCTGGTCGGCACGGTGGTGAGCTTCGTCGTCGCCTACGCGACCGTCGCGTGGTTGCTGCGCTTCGTCGCCCACCACAGCATCGGCTGGTTCGTGCCCTACCGGGTCGCGCTCGGCCTGCTGCTGGTCGGCCTGCTCGCGACGGGCACGCTCTCGGCGACCTGACCCGTCGCCGGCGGCGTCACAGCCAGCCGGCCTTGCGGGCCCAGAGGAAGATCGCCAGCGAGCTGATCAGCATCAGGCCCAGCGCCACGAAGTAGCCGTAGTGCCAGTGCAGCTCCGGCTGGTTGTCGAAGTTCATCCCCCAGATGCCGGCGAGCAGGGTGGGGCCGGCCACGATGCCGACCGCGGCGGAGATCTTGCGCATGTCGTCGTTCTGCTGGATGGAGATCTGCGCGATGTGGGCCTCGAAGGCGGCCGACAGCAGGGTGTCGAGGTCCTCGGTGGTGCCCGCCACCCGGGCGAGGTGGTCGGAGACGTCGCGGAAGTACGGCGCCGCCTCCTTGTCGACTCCCTCGACGGCGCCGTCGGTGAACCGCTGGATCGGGTCGCGCAGCGGGAGCACGGCGCGCCGCATCTCGGCGAGCTCCCGCTTCAGGACGTAGATGCGCGCCGCGTCGTTGGTGCGCTCGTCGGAGAAGACCGACATCTCCACCTCGTCGACGTCCTCGGCGAGCGAGCGGCCGACGTCCTCGTAGCGATCGACCACCTCGTCGCACACGGCGTAGACGACCGCGGCCGGCCCGTGCATCAGGATGTCGTCGTCGCGCTCGAGGCGCTGCCGGGCGTCGTGCAGCTGCGCGCCCTGCCCGTGGCGGACGGTCACGACGAACTTCCGCCCCGCGAAGATCGCGATCTCACCGGTCTCCACGGCGTCCTGCTCGTCGACGTACCAGAGGGTCTTGAGCACCAGGAACAGCATGTCGCCGTAGCGCTCGAGCTTCGGCCGCTGGTGCGCGGTCAGCGCGTCCTCCACCGCCAGCGGGTGCAGGTCGTAGAGGTCCTGCACGGCCTCCAGCTCCGCGGCCGTCGGCTCGTGCATGCCGATCCAGACGAAGTCGTCGGGTCCGGTGGCGAGGGCGCGCACCCCCGCCAGGTCCTCCCGGCCGAGCCCGGTCCCGACCCGTCGTCCCTGGCGGTAGAGCGCGTTGTCGACGATCACGGACGACAGGCTATGCCGTCCGGAAGCGTTGCCGTCGACCGCTACGCTCGCCCCCGTGGCCACCGTCATCCTCGCCCGGCACGGACGCACTGCGGCGAACGCCAGCGGGGTGCTCGCCGGCCGGAGCAAGGGCGTCCTGCTCGACGAGAGGGGCGTGGAGCAGGCTCGTGCGGCCGCGGCCCGGCTCGACGGGCTACCGCTCGCGGCCGTGGTCACCAGCCCGCTGGAACGATGCCGCGACACCGCCCGGGTGTTCGCCAAGGGACGCGACCTGCGGCTGCAGACCGACCGGGGGCTCCTCGAGTGTGACTACGGGGAGTGGACCGGCCGGCCGATCAAGGAGCTGGCCAGGCAACCGCTGTGGAAGACGGTGCAGGCGGCTCCCTCGGCGGCACGGTTCCCGGGAGGCGAGGCGATGGCGGCGATGGCGGCCCGTGCCGTCGCCGCGGTCCGCGGCCGTGATGCCCGGGTGGAGGAGGACGCCGGCAAGGAGGCGGTCTGGCTGGCGGTCTCGCACGGCGACGTGATCAAGGCGGTGCTGGCCGACGCGCTGGGCATGCACCTGGACTCCTTCCAGCGGATCGTGGTCGACCCGGCGAGCCTCTCGGTGATCCGCTACACACCGCACCGGGCCTTCGTGGTGACGATGAACTCCACCTCCGGATCCCTGGTCCACCTCGCCCCACCGAAGCGTCGACGCCGACGGGGTGTGCCGGCGGGTGACGCGGTCGTCGGTGGCGGCGCCGGGCCCGACGGCGAGAACCCCTAGGCTCGGACGCATGCCACCCGTCGTGCACTCCTACGACCCCCCGGAGCGCTTCGTCCCGGGGACGGTCGGCGAGCCCGGCCAGCGCACCTTCTTCCTGCAGGCACGCAGCGGCACCCGGATGACCAGCGTTGCCCTGGAGAAGCAGCAGGTGCAGATCCTGGGCGAGCGCATCGCAGAGCTCCTCGACGAGCTGATCTCCTCCGGCGAGACGCGCACCACGGTGCCGGCGGTGACGCCGGTGGACCTCAGCGACAGCGACCCGCTGGAGCAACCGATCGAGGAGGAGTTCCGCGCCGGCACGATCACGCTCTCCTGGGACGGCAACGACGAGCGCGTCGTGATCGAGGTGTTCCCGATCACCGAGCAGGCGGTCACCATCGAGTCCGACGAGGCCTCGCTGATGGAGCTGCCCATCGACGAGCCGGAGCCTGAGGAGGTGCTGCTGGTCCGGCTGCCCGCGCCGATGGCCCGCGCCTTCGCGGCCCGCGCGGCGACCGTGGTCGCCGCCGGGCGTGAGCCGTGCCCCTTCTGCGGCGGCCCGATGGATCCCCAGGGCCACCTGTGCCCCCGCGCGAACGGCTTCCGCCGCACCCGAACATGACTGTGGTCAGCCCGTGGGAGCTGTTGCACCGCGGAGAGATCCAGGTGCGGGGCCGGATCATGCCCGCTTCCAACCACACCTTCCTCGTCCAGCTCGGTCAGGGCGAGACGTCGGTGACGGCGGTCTACAAGCCGGTCTCGGGCGAGCGTCCGCTGTGGGACTTCGCCGAGGGTTCGCTGGCCGGGCGCGAGTACGCCGCCTGGCTGGTCTCCGAGTGCACACGATGGCGGGTGGTGCCGCCCACCACGGTCAGGGAGGGACCGGCCGGGCGCGGCATGGTGCAGCTGTGGCAGGAGCCCGACGAGGACCAGGCGCCGGTCGACCTGGTGCCCGAGGGGGAGGTGCCCGAGGGATACCTGCACGTCCTGGACGCCTTCGACCACCATGACCGCCCGGTGAGCCTGGTGCACGAGGACAGCCCGGCTCTGCGGCGGATGGCGGTCTTCGACGCCGTGGTGAACAACACCGACCGCAAGGGCGGCCACGTGCTGGCGATGCAGGACGGGCACCGCTTCGGTGTCGACCACGGCGTGTGCTTCCACGCCGAGGACAAGCTGCGCACGGTGCTCTGGGGGTGGGCGGGAGCACGGCTCGACGAGGAGGAGGTCGCCGGCGTCGAGCGCGTCCTGTGCGGCCTCGACGACAGCCTCGGAGAGCAGCTGCACGACCTGCTCAGCCGGGCGGAGGTGCGTGCGCTGCGCGAGCGGTGCCACCGGCTGCTCGCGATGCGCAGGTTCCCGCTGCCGGCCGGGGGATGGCCGAGCATTCCCTGGCCCGCGTTCTGAGCG
Organism: Marmoricola sp.; assembly: GCA_036518175.1. Taxonomy (GTDB): domain Bacteria; phylum Actinomycetota; class Actinomycetes; order Propionibacteriales; family Nocardioidaceae; genus Marmoricola. The sequence continues at coordinate 16,848 of DATDNR010000169.1, read as the reverse complement.
GCGCGTTGGCTAGGCTCCGACCATGCGCGCCTGGACGACCACCCCTGTGCCTGCCCTGCCCCGGGGAGCCCAGGGACCGACCGTCCGGGTGCACGACTCCTCCACCCGCGCGCTGGTGGAGACCAGGCCCGACGGCGAGACGGCGCGGCTCTACGTCTGCGGGATCACGCCGTACGACGCCACGCACCTCGGCCACGCCGCCACCTACGTCGCCTTCGACCTGCTCAACCGCGCCTGGCGCTCCGCCGGCCACCGGGTCCACTACGTGCAGAACGTCACCGACGTCGACGACCCGCTGCTCGAGCGGGCCCGGGCGACGGGGGAGGACTGGCAGCGGCTCGCCGAGCGCGAGACCGACCTCTTCCGCACCGACATGGCCGCCTTGCGGGTGCTCCCGCCCCAGCACTACCTCGGTGTCGTCGAGTCGCTCCCCCTCGTGGTGGAGATGATCGAGCACCTCCAGGGCACCGGCAGCGTCTACGCCGTCGACGGTGACCTCTACTTCTCCGTGCACAGCGACCCCGACTTCGGACAGGTGTCGGGCTGGACCCGGGACGAGATGCTCGAGGTGTTCGCCGACCGGGGCGGGGACCCGGCGCGGCCGGGCAAGAAGGACCCCCTCGACTGCCTGCTGTGGCAGGCAGAGAGGCCCGGTGAACCGGCCTGGGACTCGCCGCTGGGCCGCGGCCGCCCCGGCTGGCACGTGGAGTGCTCGGCGATCGCCCGGCGCCACCTGGGCGCCGCCATCGACGTGCAGGGCGGCGGCAGCGACCTGGTCTTCCCGCACCACGAGATGAGTGCCTCCGAGGCTCAGGTCGTGGAGCCGGACGCGCGGTTCGCCCAGGCCTACGTGCACGCGGGCATGGTCGGATACGACGGCGAGAAGATGTCGAAGTCACGGGGCAACCTGGTGCTGGTCTCGCGGCTGCGCGAGCAGGGCGTCGACCCGATGGCCGTCCGCGTGGCCCTGCTGGCGCACCACTACCGCGACGACTGGGAGTGGTCCGACGCCGACCTGGAGCGGGCGACCGACCGGCTCGCCGCGTGGCGCGCGGCGGTCGCCAGACCGGCCGGCGCACCGACGCAGGACCTCGTCGACGGCGTCCTGGCCGCCCTGGCCGAGGACCTCGACGCCCCCCGGGCTCTCGACCTGCTGCAGCGGTGGGCCGAGACCGACGGCGACGACCCGGCTGCGGGCGACGAGGTCCGGGCACTGGTCGACGCCGCGCTCGGCGTCGCCCTGTGACCAGCGGGCTCAGCCGCCGCCGGGCGGGTTCCAGCCCCCCGGATTCTCCCGCCGCTTGAGGTAGCGCTCGAACTCCCGGGCGATCGCCTCGCCGCTCGCCTCGGGCAGCTCGGCGGTGTCCTGGGCCTCCTCCAGGCTGCGGACGTAGTCCGCCATCTCCTCGTCCTCCTCCTCCAGCTCCGCCACCCCGCGGTCCCAGGCGCGGCTCTCCTCGGGCAGGTCACCCAGCGGGATGGCGATCTCGAGCAGGTCCTCCAGCTGCCCGAGCAGGGCGAGGGTGGCCTTGGGGCAGGGAGGCTGGGGCAGGTAGTGGGGGACTGCGGCCCAGAACGACACCGCCGGCAGGTCCACCCGGGTGCAGGCGTCCTGCAGCACGCCGACGATGCCGGTCGGCCCCTCGTAGCTGGACGGCTCGAGGTCGAGCCGGTCCTCGAGCTCGACCTCGGTGGCGGTGCCGGTGACCTGGATCGGCCGGGTGTGCGGGGTCTCGGCGAGCAGTGCGCCGAGGGTGACCACGAGCTGGACACCGAGCTCGTCGGCCCCGGCGAGCAGCTCGGCGCAGAACTGCCGCCAGCGCATGTTCGGCTCGATGCCGCGCAACAGCACCACGTCGCGGTGCGAACCCGGCGGGCGCACGACGTAGAGCTGGGTGGAGGGCCAGGTGACCCGGCGCATGCCCTGCTCGTTGGTGCCGACCACGGGACGGTTCATCTGGAAGTCGTAGAAGTCCTCCGGATCCAGGGCCGCCACGACTCGGGCATCCCAGACGTCGATGAGGTGGTCCACCGCTCCGGTGGCCGCACCGGCAGCGTCGTTCCAGCCCTCGAACGCGCTGATCATCACGGGGTTGACCAGTGGCGGGACCTCGTCGATCTCGATCACCCCACCACCCTAGCCGCGGCGGGCCGTGCCCCGGCTCGGTCAGCATCCGGACCGGATCGGCCGACGACGGTGCGGCTACTAGGGTGCAGGAGTGAGCTCGCCCGCCTCCTCCCACGCAGGACGCCCGGACGCCACCGGGGCCCTGACCGCGGCGCTGCGCGAGCGGATCCTGGTCATCGACGGCGCCATGGGCACGATGATCCAGCAGCACGGGCTGGAGGAGGCCGGCTACCGCGGCGAGCGCTTCGCCGACTGGCCCCGCGAGCTGCGCGGCAACAGCGACGTCCTCAGCCTCACCCAACCGGACCTGATCCGGGCGATCCACGCCTCCTACCTCGACGCGGGCGCGGACGTGGTGGCCACGAACACCTTCAGCGCCCAGCGCATCTCCCAGGCGGACTACGGCCTTGAGGAGCTCGCCTACGAGATGAACCTGACCGCCGCCGGGCTGGCCCGGGCGGCCGCCGACGAGGCCGCTGCCCGGGACCCGCGGCGCCCCCGCTGGGTGGCCGGCGCGCTCGGGCCCACCAACCGGACGGCGTCGATCTCGCCGGACGTCAACGACCCGGGCAGGCGCAACATCAGCTTCGACGAGCTGGTCGACGCCTACCTGGAACAGGCCTCTGGGCTGGTCGACGGGGGAGCGGACCTGCTGCTGGTCGAGACCATCTTCGACACCCTCAACGCCAAGGCCGCGATCTTCGCCCTCGAGACCCTCTTCGAGGACCGCGGCCGGCGCTGGCCGGTGGTGATCTCCGGCACGATCACCGACGCCTCCGGCCGCACGCTCTCCGGGCAGGTGACCGAGGCCTTCTGGAACTCGATCCGCCACGCGCGACCGCTGGCCGTGGGCCTCAACTGCGCCCTCGGCGCCGCGGAGATCCGCCCCTACCTGGCCGAGCTGTCCCGGGTGGCCGACTGCTTCGTCTCCTGCTACCCGAACGCGGGCCTGCCCAACGCCTTCGGCGAGTACGACGAGGCGCCGGACCAGATGTCCACGGTCCTGCAGGAGTTCGTCTCCGCGGGCCTGGTCAACCTCGTCGGCGGCTGCTGCGGCACCACCCCGGAGCACATCGCGGCGATCTCCCGCGTCGTCGACGGAGGCAAGCCGCGGCCGGTGCCGGTGATCGCGCCGGCGCTGCGACTCTCCGGGCTCGAGCCGTTGAACGTCACCGAGGAGTCGCTCTTCGTCAACGTCGGCGAGCGCACGAACATCACCGGATCGGCCAGGTTCCGCAACCTGATCAAGGCCGACGACTACGACACCGCCCTCACCGTCGCGGCGCAGCAGGTCGAGAACGGCGCGCAGGTGATCGACGTCAACATGGACGAGGGCATGATCGACGGCGTCGCGGCGATGGACCGCTTCCTGAAGCTGGTCGCCGCCGAGCCCGACATCAGCCGGGTGCCGGTGATGGTCGACTCCTCGAAGTGGGAGGTCATCGAGACCGGGCTCAAGTGCCTGCAGGGCAAGCCGATCGTCAACTCCATCTCGCTGAAGGAGGGCGAGGAGAAGTTCGTGGCGCAGGCACGGCTGTGCCGCAAGTACGGCGCCGCGGTCGTGGTGATGGCCTTCGACGAGGACGGTCAGGCCGACTCGCTGCTGCGCCGTACGCAGGTCTGCGAGAGGGCCCACCGGATCCTCGTCGACCAGGTCGGCTTCGACCCCCACGACATCATCTTTGACCCCAACGTCTTCGCGGTCGCGACCGGCATCGAGGAGCACGCCGGCTACGGCGTGGACTTCATCGAGGCGACCCGGTGGATCAAGCAGCACCTCCCCGGGGCCCTCGTCTCCGGGGGCATCTCCAACGTGTCCTTCTCCTTCCGCGGCAACAACGCGGTGCGCGAGGCGATCCACGCCGTCTTCCTCTTCCACGCCATCGGTGCGGGGCTCGACATGGGCATCGTGAACGCCGGTGCGCTCGCGGTCTACGACGAGATCGACGCCGAGCTCCGCGACCGGATCGAGGACGTCATCCTCGACCGCCGCCCGGACGCCACCGAGCGACTCCTCGAGATCGCCGAGACCTACCGAGACAGCGGACAGAAGGACGAAGCTGCCGTCGACGCCTGGCGGACCCTGCCGCTGCGCGAACGCATCACCCATGCGCTGGTCAAGGGCATCGACACCCATGTCGAGGACGACACCGAGGCGCTGCGCGCCGAGATCGCCGAGGCCGGCGGTCGGCCCATCGAGGTGATCGAGGGGCCGTTGATGGACGGGATGAACGTCGTCGGCGACCTCTTCGGCAGCGGCAAGATGTTCCTGCCGCAGGTGGTGAAGTCGGCGCGGGTGATGAAGAAGGCCGTGGCCTACCTGATCCCGTTCATCGAGGCGGAGAAGCAGCCCGGTGACGTCGAGCGCGGCAACGGCACGATCGTGATGGCGACGGTCAAGGGCGACGTCCATGACATCGGCAAGAACATCGTCGGCGTGGTGCTGCAGTGCAACAACTACGAGGTCGTCGACCTCGGGGTGATGGTGCCCGCACAGAAGATCATCGACACCGCCCGCGAGATCGGGGCCGACCTGGTCGGTCTGTCCGGGCTGATCACGCCGTCGCTGGACGAGATGGCCAACTTCGCCGCGGAGATGGAGCGCCAGGGGCTCGACATCCCGCTGCTCATCGGCGGGGCCACCACCTCGCGCGCGCACACCGCCGTCAAGGTGGCGCCGAGGTACAGGTCCGGTCCGACGGTCTGGGTCAAGGACGCCTCCCGCTCGGTGCCGGTCGCCGCAGCGCTGCTCTCCGACGAGGGCCGGGGCAAGCTGCTCGCCGAGGTGGAGGCGGACTACGCCGCGCTGAGGGAGCGGCACGCCGCCAAGCGCGACCGCCCGCTGGTCACGCTGGAGCAGGCCCGCGCCAACCGCACCCCCATCGACTGGTCGGGCTACCGGCCACCGGCGCCGTCGTTCACCGGCGTCCGCGTGCTGCGCGACCACGACCTCGCCGACCTGCGCGCGTTCATCGACTGGCAGCCCTTCTTCAACGCCTGGGAGATGAAGGGCCGCTTCCCCGACATCCTCAACAACCCTGCGACCGGCGAGGCCGCCCGCAGGCTGTACGACGACGCCAACCTCATGCTCGACCGCATCGCGGCGGACGGCTGGCTGAGGGCGAACGGGGTGGTCGGGTTCTTCCCCGCCAACGCGGTGGGCGACGACATCGAGGTCTACGACGACGACTCGCGCAGCGTCGTCCGTGCCGTGCTGCACAACCTGCGCCAGCAGGGGGAGCACCGTCCCGGAGTGCCGAACAAGTCGCTGGGTGACTTCGTCGCGCCGAAGGACTCCGGGCTGGCCGACCACGTCGGGGCGTTCGCGGTGACCGCCGGCCTCGGCGCGCAGGAGAAGATCGCGGAGTTCAAGGCCGACCTCGACGACTACAGCGCGATCCTGCTCGAGTCGGTCGCCGACCGCCTCGCCGAGGCCTTCGCCGAGCGGCTGCACCAGCGGGTGCGCACCGAGCTGTGGGGATACGCGCCCGGGGAGCGCCTCGACAACGAGTCGCTGATCCGTGAGCAGTACGTCGGCATCCGGCCGGCTCCCGGCTACCCGGCCTGTCCGGAGCACACCGAGAAGCGCACGTTGTGGGATCTTCTGGACGTCACCGACAACACCGGCATCGAGCTCACCGAGTCGATGGCGATGTGGCCGGGCGCCGCGGTGAGTGGCTGGTACTTCTCCCATCCGCAGTCGCAGTACTTCGTCGTCGGCAGGCTCGGCCGTGACCAGGTGGCCGACTACGCCGCTCGCAAGGGCTGGACGCTGGCCGAGGCGGAGCGGTGGCTGTCCGCCAACCTCGCCTACGACCCCGAGGACTGAGCGCCCGGGAGGAGCCGAAAGGGCCCGGCAGGCGGCGCGCCACACCACGCGCCACCCGGCTTGTCGAAATTGTTGTCGTTTCGCGACCCCGGGAGGCTGACGCGAGGCCGCGACGGCGCTAACTTGCCGGAAGGTCTGCAACAGACCCGTGGCAGACGTCCGACGATGAGGTGGGATCTTGAAGCGCACACGTGGATTGCTGGCGGTCTCCAGCGCGGCCGTCCTCGCGGCGGCCCTGGCCGGCTGCGGCAGCAGTGGCAGCAACGGCGGTGGTGGCGGCGCAGCCGGCAACGGCCAGTCGATCGTGCTCGGCACGACCGACCCGGTGACGGCGGTCGACCCGGCCGGCTCCTACGACTTCGGCTCGTGGAACATCCAGTACAACATCTTCCAGAGGCTGATGCAGGTCGCGCCCGGGCAGAGCACGCCCGAGCCCGACGCGGCGAAGTCCTGCGCCTACACCGACCCCAAGACGGTCAAGTGCGTCCTCAGGCCGGGGCTGAAGTTCTCCAACGGTGACCCGCTCACCTCGCAGGACGTGAAGTACTCCCTGACCCGCAACATCGAGATCAACAACCCCAACGGGTCCTCGGTGCTGCTCGGCTCGATCACCGCGCCGACGCCGGCCAACAAGCCGAACGCGCCGCACAAGGTCGCTGCGGGGGCGATCGAGACGCCGGACAAGAACACCGTGGTCTTCCACCTCAACGCGCCGGACCAGACCTTCCTCGAGGTGCTGACCACGGCGACCACCTCGATCGTGGACCACAAGGTCTTCCCGGCCGACAAGCTGCTGCCCGACGCCAAGGCGATCGGGTCCGGGCCCTTCACGCTGGCGCAGTACAAGGCCGGCCAGCAGGCGGTCTTCGAGGCCAACGCCAAGTACCAGGGCCCGGACACGCCGAAGGTCTCCAAGGTCTTCGTGCAGTACTTCAACGACCCGGCGCCGCTGAAGTCGGCGATCAGCACCAACCAGATCGACATCGCCTGGCGCACCCTCAGCCCGACCGACCTGAAGGACCTCGCGGGCAACTCCAAGGTCTCGGTGATCCGCGGCAAGGGCTCTGAGTTCCGCTACTGGGTCTGGCAGCTGAGCACCCCGGTCGGCAAGCAGTTGGCCGTCCGTCAGGCCGTCGCGCAGCTGATCGACCGCAACGCGATCGCCAAGAACGCCTACGACGGCACCGTGACCCCGTCGTACTCGATCGTGCCGTCCTTCTTCGGCAGCTCCAACGACGCCTTCAAGACCAAGTACGGCGCCCCGAGCGTCGCCAAGGCGAAGGCGATCCTGCAGAAGGCCGGCGTGAAGACCCCGGTGACCATCAAGCTCGGCTACACGCCCTCGCACTACGGCCCGAACACCGTCGACGAGGCCAACGAGCTGCAGGACCAGCTGAACAGGAGCGGCCTGTTCAAGGCGACGACCGCGAGCGCGGAGTGGACGCAGTACCAGACGCTGTACAAGCAGGGCGCCTACGACCTGTTCATCCTCGGCTGGTACCCCGACTACCTCGACGCGGACGACTACCTGACGCCGTTCCTGCTCAAGGGTGGCTTCTACGCCAACAACTACGACAACCCGCAGGTGGACAAGATGCTGTCCCAGGAGCGGGCGACGACCAACAAGGCGCAGCGCGACCAGATCATCGGTCAGATCCAGAACACGACGGCCAACGACGTGCCGATGATCCCGAGCTGGACCGGTCAGAACGTCGCGGTCGCGGGCAAGAACATCTCCGGGGTGGACACGACGCTGGACCCGTCGTACATCTTCCGCTTCTGGGTGCTCAACAAGAAGTGATGTCGTCTCTCGTCGTGGGCGGGGTGCTGCACCCCGCCCACGACCCACGTCCGGGGGCCGTGTCGCGTGTCGAGCCGGGGGTAGAGGAGGTCGTCAGATGAGCGCCGCCGGAGGTTCCCTGCCGCGGTACCTCGTCCAGCGTGTCCTGCTGGTCATCCCGATGATCCTGGTGGTGCTGACGCTGGTCTTCCTGCTCCTGCGCGTCGCGCCCGGTGATCCGGTCTCGGCGATGTTCGGGGGCAAGCTCGACGCCGCGGCGATGGCGCAGCGGCGGCACCAGCTGGGGCTCGACCAACCGTTGTACGTGCAGTACTTCCAGTACCTCGGCGAGGTCTTCCGGCTCCGGTTCGGCCACACGCTGTCGGACAACCGACCGGTCATCGACGTGATCCGCGACAACGGCGGCGCGACGCTCACCCTGACCCTGGGTGCGTTCCTGTTCGCGCTGCTCATCGGCATCCCGCTCGGGCTCTTCGCCGGCCGGCGTCGTGACTCCGCCTCCGACGTGGTCGTCCGGCTCTTCGGTGTGGCCAGCTACGCGGCGCCGATCTTCTGGGTCGGCCTGATGCTGGTGCTGCTCGTCTCGCCGACCGGCTGGCCGACCTTCGGCATCGCCTCGGCCGAGACCCAGTTCACGGTGCCGACCCGCACCCACATCCTGCTGGTCGACGCGATCCTCTCGGGCAACGGCTCCGCGATCCTCGACGTCCTCCAGCACCACGTGCTGCCCTGCTTCACCCTCGGCCTGCTGCTCAGCGGCGTCTTCATCCGGCTGGTGCGGGTCAACCTGCTGCACACCCTCAACGCCGACTACGTGGAGGCGGCCCGGGCCCGGGGCATCCGCGAGCGCTACGTCATCCGGCGGCACGCCTTCCGCAACGCGCTGGTGCCGGTGGTGACGGTGCTCGGCCTGCAGGTGGCGCTCACGCTGGGCGGCGCCATCCTCACCGAGCGCACCTTCAACTGGCCAGGGCTCGGCAACCAGCTCTTCGTCTACATCACCCAGCGCGACTACGCGGCGATCCAGGGCCTGGTCACCTTCTTCGGTGTCGTCGTGGTGGTCGTCAGCCTGCTGGTGGACATCGTCAACGCACTGATCGACCCACGGATCAGGTACTGAGGAGGCCCGATGCTCGACCGGTTGCTCTCGCCGATCCGCAACACCACCGGCTTCGGCCGCTGGATGCTGGTGGTGGGAATCGTCCTGACCCTGGTGTTCCTCGTCTTCGCGGTCTTCGCCCCCTGGATCGCCCCCTACGGCTTCAACCAGTACTCCGCCCACGGGGTCCGCTTCCCGAAGATGGCGCCGCCGTCCGGGCAGCACTGGCTCGGCACCAACGACCAGTTCTTCGACATCCTGTCGCGGATCATCTGGGGTGCCCGCACCGAGGTGAAGGTGGTGCTGATCTCGGTGGCGCTGTCGGTGCTGATCGGGATGCCCCTCGGTCTGATCTCCGGTTTCGTCGGCGGCTGGTGGGACCGGGTGACACTGTTCCTGATGGACTCGATCTACGCCCTGCCCTCGTTGCTGCTGGCCATCGTGTTCTCGTTCCTGCTGCAGGGACCGCTCGGTGGCGGCACGCTGGCCGCCGCGCTGTCGCTGACGGTGATCTACATCCCGCAGTACTTCCGGGTGGTGCGCAACACCACCGCGAGTGCGCGGGAGGCGACGTACGTCGAGGCCGCCCGCGCCATCGGCGCCCGCAACGGCACGATCATGGGCCGCTACGTCTTCGGCAACGTGATCGGCTCCGTGCCGGTGATCGGCACCCTCAACGCGGCCGACGCGATCAGCACGCTGGCGGCCCTGGGGTTCCTGGGGCTCGGGATCCAGCCGACGGTGGCCGCGGAGTGGGGCTACGACCTCAGCCGAGCCCTCGACGACGCGGCCGCCGGCATCTGGTGGACCGCCCTCTTCCCGGGCCTGGCGATCGTGCTGCTGGTGACTGCCCTGACACTGGTGGGCGAGGGGCTCAACGAGACCATCAACCCGGCGCTGCGCAAGCGGCGGGTGATCACCGCGGTCCTCCCGGCCGGTGGCCCCACGGCTCGCGAGGACGAGGAGGCGACGGCGTGACCACGGTGGAGCCGGTGACCCCGGTGCTGTCGGCCCGTGACCTGCGGATCTGGTACGGATCTCCCGGAGGCGCGGTGCGTGCTGTCGACGGAGTCTCCTTCAGCCTCCGCAAGGGCGAGATCCTCGGCCTCGTCGGGGAGTCCGGCTGCGGCAAGACCACCCTGGGACGCGGACTGCTGGGGCTGCTGCCGGACAGCGCCGCCATCGGGGGGTCCCTGGAGTTCGAGGGCCGCGACGTGCTCGCGCTGAAGCAGAAGGAGCTGTTCGCGCTGCGCGGCACCGCGATGGGGATGATCTTCCAGGAGCCGCTCACCCGGCTGAACCCGCTGATGCGCATCTCCCAGCACTTCGAGGAGACCCTGCGCACCCACGAGAAGGACATCTCCAAGGAGCAGATCGAGCAGCGGGCGCTGCAGGCGATGCGGGTGATGGGCATCCCGCCGACCCGCTATCGGGCCTATCCGCACGAGTTCTCCGGCGGCATGAGGCAGCGGCTGATGATCGCGCTGACGCTCGTGCTCCGACCCTCGTTCGTGGTCGCCGACGAACCCACCACGGCGCTCGACGTGCTCGTCGAGGCGCAGATCATCCGGATCCTGCACGACCTGCGTGAGGAGTTCGGCACCTCGCTGCTGCTGATCACCCACAACCTCGGCATCGTCGCCGAGGCGTGCGACCGGGTGGCGGTGATGTACGCGGGGCGCATCGTGGAGATCGGGGATGCCCGGCAGGTCTTCACCGAGCCGCAGCACCCCTACACCCGCGAGCTGCTGCGCTCGACGATCTCGCTGCGCACCACGGGGCTCAACTACATCCCCGGGGCGCCGCCGAACCTTATCGACCCGCCGCCGGCCTGCCGGTTCCACCCGCGGTGCCCGGACGCGATGCAGATCTGCGCCACCCGCGCGCCGCTGGAGCAGCGTGACGAGGCAGGCACCCGGGTGGAGTGCTGGGCCGCCGACCTGGAGGCCGGACGCGTGAACCTGGACGAGGCCGAGCGCGCACCGCTGGCCAGGGAGGAGATCTCCGTTGCCGAGGAAGCCTGAGACCGCCGGCGAGATCGGCACCGTCACCGACCCCACGGTGATGGACCTCGACGCGCTCGAGGTGCACTACGAGCTGAGCTCCGGCATGCTCGGCCGGCTCTTCGGGGTGGGCACCAGCACGGTCAGGGCCGTGGACGGGGTCACCGTGTCGCTGCGCCGCGGCGAGGTGCTGGGGGTGGTCGGGGAGTCCGGCTCCGGCAAGACCACGCTCGGCCGGGCGCTCCTCGGCCTGGCGCCGACCACCGGCGGCAGCATCACCTACCACGACCCCGCCCGCGGGCCGCGCCGCGTCTCGGAGATGCGGGGCGCCGAGCTGCGCGAGCTGCGCACCGACGTGCAGATGGTCTTCCAGGACCCGCACGCGGCGCTGAACCCGACCATGACGATCGAGGCGGCCGTGGGTCACCCGCTGAAGATCCACGGCATCGCGCGCGCTGAGGACCTGCGCCGCCGCGTGGCCGCTGCGCTGGAGCGCGTCGGCCTCGCCCCGGCCGAGCAGTTCATGTCGAAGTACCCCTCCGACCTCTCCGGTGGGCAGAAGCAACGCGCCGTGATCGCCCGGGCCATCATCCTCGAGCCGAAGGTGCTCGTCGCCGACGAGCCGGTCTCCATGCTCGACATGAGCGTGCGCGCGAAGATCCTCGAGCTGATGCTCGGCCTCAAGAACGACCTCGACCTGACCTACGTCTACATCACCCACGACCTGGCCACGGCGAAGTTCTTCTGCGACCGCGTCGCGATCATGTACCTCGGCCGGATCGTCGAGATCGGTCCCACCGAGGAGATCTTCGCCGATCCGAAGCACCCCTACACCCGGGCGCTGCTGCAGGCGATCCCCGAGCCGGATCCGCGTCGCAGCGTGCCCCGCGACCTGCCGCGCGGAGAGATCCCGGACGCGGCACGGCCGCCACTGGGCTGCTCCTTCCACCCGCGCTGCCCCGCCGCGGTGGAGAACTGCGGCTGGGAGTCACGCGACCTGCGTGTGCTGCTCGAGCAGCACTGGACCCGGGTCGACGCCGACGCCTACGACGACGAGAGGGCGCTGCTCGGCGACCTCGACCATCTCGACACGCCGGCGCTGGAGGCCCGCCTGGGCAGCGGCAGCAGTGCCGGACAGGTGCGCGGCATCCTGGACCGGATCCGCGCCGAGGATCCGGAGGACCCGTTCTGGAACGGTGTCGCCTCCCTGGACGAGGAGTCCGACGGCCTGCACGTCCGGTTCCACCAGGGAGAGGACCCGGCCCTGCGTCGGGCGAGCGGCGTGGACGTGGCGTGCGTGCTCTACCCCTCCGAGGGAGTGACCGGCGCCGAGGCGGTCGCCGGGTCGGGCAGCTGAGGCGGAGTGCCCCCGAACTCGGGGCAGTGGGCCTGGAAGCTGCACCAGTCGCACAGCCGGCTGCGCCGCGGCCGCCAGTCACCGGTCTCGTGCGCGCGCCGGATCGCCTCCCACACGGCGGTGACCAGGCGTTCGGTGGCGAGCAGGTCGCGCTCGTCGGGCTGGTAGCTGACCATCTCGCCGTTGCCGAGATAGATCAGCCGCAGCATCGCGGGCAGCACACCACGCGCGCGCCAGATCACCAGGGCGTAGAAGCGCATCTGGAACATCGCCTTGACCTCGAAGGCCTCGCCGGGGGAGCGGCCGGTCTTGTAGTCGACGACCCGGACGGCACCGTCGGGGGCGACGTCGAGGCGGTCCACGAACCCGCGCAGCAGCAACCCGCCCTGCAGCAGCGTCTCGACGTACAGCTCCCGCTCCGCCGGCTCCAGGCGGCGCGGGTCCTCGAGGGTGAAGTAGCGCTCCAGCACCGCGCGACAGCTCTCCAGCCAGTCGGAGAGATCGAGCCCGGCCGCCGCGTCGGCGGTGAACATCTCCGCCATCGCCGGCTCCGTCTCGAGCACCTGCGCCCAGGCGGACTCGACCATCGCCGCGGCCCGCTCGGGGGTGCGCTCGTGGCCGGGCAGGTCGAAGAGGTCCTCCAGCACCTTGTGCACCACGGTGCCCCGCACCGCGTCGGGGGAGGGCCGCTCCGGGAGACGGTCGACGGTGCGGAAGCGGTAGAGCAGCGGACAGCTCTTGAAGTCGCTGGCGCGGCTCGGCGACAGCGTGCCGAGCACCGCCTCCGGGTCGGCCGTGCTCTCGGGCAGTGGGCGCTTCCGGGGACGGTCCTCGACGCGCTGGTCGTCGACCTGCTCGCCTGCCGTTGCGGTCATGAGGCAAACCCTAGGCCCCACCACCGACAACGCGACTGACATCCTCACCGGCCACGCCGCCGGCAGCCTCGTGTCGGATAGCGTTCACGGTGTGGACGCGTCGCAGCACCAGCCGGGCCGCAAGCCGGCGTACCCCCCGGGGAGCATCCGGGTCGGCTCGATCGGTGGCGTCGACGTGCTCATCCGGGCCTCGTGGATCCTGATCGCCGCGCTGCTCGCCTACCTCTTCGCACCGCAGGTCGAGGCCGTCCGTCCCGGACTGGGCGCCTGGAAGTACGTCGCAGGGCTGGCCTTCGCGATCCTGTTCTACCTGACCGTGCTGCTGCACGAGATGTCGCACGCCCTGATGGCCAAGCGGTTCGGGCTGCCGGTGCGCTGGATCACCCTGCACTTCCTCGGCGGCATGACCGAGATCGACGGCGAGCCGCGCACCCCGGGCCAGGAGTTCAAGGTCGCCGTGGTCGGACCACTCACCTCGGTGGCGGTGGGTCTGGTGGCGCTCGGGCTGTGGTTCGTGCTGCCCGACGGGCTGCCGCGGATGGCCCTGGCGGTGCTCGCCTGGACCAACCTCGTGCTGGGGGCGATCAACCTGGTGCCCGGGCTCCCGCTCGACGGGGGCCGCGTGCTGCGGGCCGCGGTGTGGAAGGGCAGCGCGAACATGCACCGTGGCACGATCGTGGCCGCCTGGGGCGGCCGGATCACCGCGCTGCTGGTGCTGCTGGTGCCCTTCCTCGCCGGCGCTGCCGGCTGGACGGTCAGCGTGGTGGACTACCTGACCTTCTGGATCATCGCGGCGTTCCTGTGGACCGGTGCCACGGCGTCGATGGCGCAGGCCCGGGTCCGACGGCGGCTCCCGGCGCTGAAGGCGCGGCCGCTGGCCCGACGGGTGATCGCGGTGCCCGACGGCCTCTCGGTCGCCGAGGCGGTGCGCCGGGCACAGGCCGAGGGCGCCGGTGCGATCGTCGTGCACACGGCCGACGAGCGGCTCAGCGGCATCGTCAACGAGACGGCCCTGCTGGCCACCCCGGAGGACCGCCGCCCCTGGCTGCCCGTCAGCGCGGTCGCCCGGACCCTCGAGGACGGACTGGTGCTGCCCGCCGACATCTACGGCGAGGAGCTCGTCCGGGCGATGTCGCGGACGCCGGCAGGGGAGTACGTCCTCGTGGAGTCCGACGGCAGCATCTACGGCGTGCTGGCCACCGACGACGTGGACCGCGCCTTCGCCCAGGGGTCGCGACGGTGAGCGACTGGTCGGGTGTCCGGCGCGGGCCGCTGCAGCCGGGCGAGTGGGTGCGGCTGACCGACACCAAGGGGCGACGCCACAACATCCGCCTCGAGAAGGGGCGCGACTTCCACACCAACAAGGGCGCCGTCTCCCACGACGACCTGATCGGGCGTGAGGAGGGCTTCACGGTCGGCTCGACCGGCGGCGGGGAGTACCTCGTCTTCCGCCCCCTGCTCAACGAGTTCGTCGTCTCGATGCCGCGGGGCGCGGCGGTGGTCTATCCCAAGGACGCCGCCCAGATCGTGGCGATGGCCGACATCTTCCCCGGGGCCCGGGTGGTCGAGGCCGGGGCCGGGTCCGGAGCGCTCACGTGCTCGCTGCTGCGTGCGGTGGGCCCGACCGGGTGGGTGTCGTCGTACGAACGGCGCCCGGAGTTCGCGGAGGTCGCCCGCCGCAACGTGGCCCAGTTCTTCGCCGACCCCGGGGCCGGTCCACCGCGGGACGAGGACGAAGCACCGGCGCACCCGCGCTGGCGGCTCACCGTGGGCGACCTCGTGGAGGCGCTGCCGCACGGGGAGGAGCCCGGCTCGGTCGACCGGGTGGTGCTCGACATGCTCGCGCCGTGGGAGTGCGTCGAGGTGGTGGCCGATGCGCTCGCCCCCGGTGGCATCGTGGTCGCCTACGTCGCCACCACCACGCAGCTGGGCAGGATCGTGGAGACCCTGCGGGCACACGGCGAGTTCACCGAGCCCCAGCCGTGGGAGACCCTGGTCCGCGAGTGGCACGTGGAGGGTCTCGCCATCCGGCCGAGCCACAAGATGAGCGGTCACACCGGCTTCCTGGTGACCGCCCGGCGGATGGCTCCGGGCAACCGCGCGCCGCGCAAGAAGCGGCGTCCCGCGCCGGGGGCCTACGGAGCGGACTACACCGGCCCCCGCCCGGCGGACCTGCCGGCCGAGGTGGCCCAGGAGCCGTTCGCAGACTGACCGTTGTCGGTTGGTGACCCATCGTTTCCACGTCTCGGAAGGCGTCAGGACCCGTGCTCGAAACGTGACCATCCGATGCCCGACACCGCTGGAATACTGGTTCCCCGCATGCGCACCGCGGGTAGTGTCGAGGGCGAGAGCCAACGTCGGAGGTGATGCGCGATGGCAGCGTCAGGTGGAGGGCAGCACGCGGGTGATCCCGTGCAGCTGCGGAGCCAGGTGGCGTTCCTGGAGGCGGAGGTGGCCGAGCTGCGCCGGCGGCTGTCCGACGTCCCTGGTGGCTCGCGCGCGCTCGAGCAGCGCCTCGTGGACACCCAGCGGTCCCTGGCCGCGGTCACCTCGCAGAACGAGCGCCTGGCCCAGACGCTGCGCGAGGCCCGCGAGCAGATCATCTCCCTCAAGGAGGAGGTCGACCGGCTGGCCCAGCCACCGACCGGCTTCGGCACCTTCATCGCCCGCAACGAGGACGACTCCGTCGACGTCTTCACCGGTGGCCGCAAGCTGCGCGTCAACGTGAGTCCGTCCGTCGACCTCGACGAGCTGCGGCGTGGCCAGGAGGTCATGCTCAACGAGGCGCTCAACGTCGTCGCCGCTCTCGAGTTCGAGACGGTCGGCGAGGTGGTCATGTTCAAGGAGCTGCTCGCCGACGGCGAGCGGGCTCTGGTGATCGCCAACGCCGACGAGGAGCGCGTGGTCCGGCTCGCCCAGCCGCTGCTCGGCACCATGCTGCGCGCCGGTGACTCCCTGCTGCTCGACACCCGCTCGGGCTATGCCTATGAGCGGGTGCCGAAGTCCGAGGTCGAGGAGCTGGTGCTCGAGGAGGTCCCCGACATCGACTACCAGTCGATCGGTGGCCTCGCCGGCCAGATCGACCAGATCCGCGACGCGGTGGAGCTGCCCTACCTCTACCCCGACGTGTTCCGCGAGCACCAGCTCAAGCCGCCCAAGGGTGTGCTGCTCTACGGCCCGCCGGGGTGCGGCAAGACGCTCATCGCCAAGGCGGTGGCGAACTCGCTGGCCAAGAAGGTGGCGGCCAAGACCGGCCAGGAGGGGAAGTCCTACTTCCTCAACATCAAGGGCCCCGAGCTGCTGAACAAGTACGTCGGGGAGACCGAGCGGCACATCCGGCTGGTCTTCCAGCGGGCCCGCGAGAAGGCCAGCGGCGGCACCCCCGTGATCGTGTTCTTCGACGAGATGGACTCCCTCTTCCGCACCCGTGGCTCCGGGGTCTCCTCCGACGTGGAGAACACCATCGTGCCGCAGCTGCTCAGCGAGATCGACGGCGTCGAGGGGCTGGAGAACGTCATCGTGATCGGCGCGTCCAACCGCGAGGACATGATCGACCCGGCGATCCTGCGCCCGGGACGGCTCGACGTGAAGATCAAGATCGAGCGCCCCGACGCGGAGGCGGCGCGCGACATCTTCAGCAAGTACCTCGTCCGCGACCTGCCGCTGCACCCCGACGACCTCGCCGAGTTCGGCGGTGACCCGGAGGCCACCGTGGGCGGGATGATCCGTGCGACCGTCGAGCGGATGTACACCGAG
>DATDNR010000168.1:0-3664 GCA_036518175.1 Marmoricola sp. | reverse complement strand
CGTCACCGGTGCAGCGACCGTTGTGCGGCGTTCGGCCGTCCCGGCTGTCTCGGGAACAGCAGCGCGCGGAGCCGGCGGCTTGACCACCGTGCGGGGCTCGGGGCGGGAGTCGGCCGACCCGTGACGGCCCAGCACCCGCATGCTGCGCGAGAACCGGTCCACGGAGCGCGACTTCGCGATCTCGTCATGGTGACGCAGCGCCTTGGGGACGAGGTAGACAGCCCACGCCACGGCCAGGCCGGCGAAGATGATTCCTGACAGGTCCACGCTCAGACGATAGAAGCGCCCGTACGCCGCCGAATGCAGGCGCACCGGTGTGTCGCGAGATCACTCTTGTGACTGGTGAGGTTTGAGCCGGTCGACCATCCGGCCGCGCACCTCCTCCCGGGTCACCGCGAAGATCCGATGGTCGCGCCACTCGCCGTCGATGTGCAGGAAGCGTGGTGCGTAGCCGACCTGCGGGATGCCCAGCTTCTCCACCACGCGCAGCGAGGCAGCGTTCTCCGGCCGGATAGCGATCTCCACCCGGTGCAGCCCGACGCCCTCGAAGCAGTGGTCGATCGCCATGGCGACGGCCCGTGGGATGATCCCGCGACCGGCATGGCGTCGGTCGATCCAGTAGCCCAGCGACGCGAACTGCGCCGACCCGCGCACGATGTTGTTCACGGTCAGCTGGCCGACGAACGCGCCGTCGTACTCGACCGCGAACGGGAGCTGTCGCCCGGCCCTGGCCTCGCGGCGCATGCCCCGGACCATCGCGGGGAAGCTGCGCGGCCGCGCCCGGGTGCCCGGAGGCGCGGTGGCGTCCCACGGCCCGAGCCACGCCTGGTTGCGCTGGCGGGCGTCTCGCCACGCGGCCTTGTCGCGCAGGCTCAGCGGACGCAGCCGGACCGTGTGCCCGTCGACCTTCTCCTCCAGGACGACGGGCCACCCCGGGTTCAGTGGTCGCTCCCCACGATCTGCTCGACCGCGTGCCGCAGCAGGGGTACGACGACCTCGAGGCCGTCCTTCACTCCCCCGCGCGAGCCCGGGAGGTTCACCACGAGGGCGTCCCCGCTGACTCCGGCGACACCGCGGGAGAGGGCGGCGGTCGGCACGCCCTTGCCGACCCCGTGCGCGCGGATGGCCTCGGCGATGCCCGGGACCTCGCGGTCGAGCAGTGCCCTGGTCTCCTCGGGCGTCCGGTCGGTCGGGGTCAGGCCGGTCCCTCCGGTGGTGAGCACCGCCCGCGCGCCACCGGCGACGGCGTCGCGGATCGCGACGCCGACCGGCTCCCCGTCGGGCACGACGACCGGGGCCTCGACGTCGAAGCCGGCCTCGCGCAACGCCTCGACGATCAGCGGCCCGGTGGTGTCGTCGTACACGCCGGCGGCGGCGCGGTTCGACGCCACCACCACGACGGCCTTCACGACCCGGTCCCCCGCCTCCACGGACCGCTCTTGCCCCCGGTCTTGGACTCGACCCGGACCTCGCTGATCACCGCGCCCTTGTCGACCGCCTTGACCATGTCGACCAGCGCCAGCGCGGCGACCGACACGGCGGTCAGCGCCTCCATCTCCACGCCGGTGCGCTCGGTGGTGCGCACCGTCGCCGAGATCGCCACCGCGTCGTCGAGCACGTCGAGGTCCACCCGCACGCCGGAGATCGCGAGCGGGTGGCACAGCGGCACCAGGTCGGGGGTGCGCTTGGCGGCCATGATGCCGGCGATCCGCGCGACACCGAGGGCATCACCCTTCGGGACGCCCTCACCGCGCAGCAGCCGCACCACCTCGGCCGAGAGCAGCACCCGGCCGGTGGCGGTCGCCTCGCGGGCCGTCGGCTCCTTGGCGGAGACGTCCACCATCCGCGCCGCCCCCGTCTCGTCGACGTGGGTCAGCCGCGGGCCGTCGGGCGACTCCGCCATCAGTACTCCTGCTCCAGCGGCAGCACCGGCACCCGGTTGCCGGCGGAGACACCCTCGACGTCCTCGTCGAGCACGATCAGACAGTTCGACTGCGCCAGGCCACCGACCAGGTGGGAGCCGGGCCCACCCACCGGCGTCACGTGCACCCCTCCTCGGTCGGTCCCCAGCCGGCCGCGCAGGTACTGCCGCTTGCCCGGGATGGAGCTCAGCGGCGCGTCGAGCATCGCGTTGACCAGCGGGCGGTGCACCGGGTCGATGCCCATCATCCGGCGCAGGGCCGGCACCACGAAGACCTGGAAGGAGACGTAGGAGGAGACCGGGTTGCCGGGCAGGGTGAAGATCGGCGTGGCATCCTCGCCGACGGTGCCGAACCCTTGCGGCTTGCCGGGCTGCATCGCCACCTCGCCGAACCAGACGCTGCCGACGCCGGAGAGCACCTCCTTGACCACGTCGTGGGAGCCCTTGCTGACCCCGCCGCTGGTGACCACGACGTCGGCGCGGACCAGCTGGTCGGCGAGCGCCTCCTCGAAGGCGTCGGGGTCGTCGGAGCTGTGGCTGACCCGGTAGACGATCGCCCCGGCGGCGCGGCCGGCGGCAGCGAGCAGGTAGGAGTTGGAGTCGTAGATGCTGTCGCGGCCGAGCTGCTGGCCGGGCTCGACCAGCTCCGAGCCGGTCGACATCACCACGACGCGGGGCCTCGGCGGCGTCGCCACCCGGGCCAGGCCCACCGACGCCAGCAGGCCGAGGTGGCGGGGTCCGATGACCTCACCGGCGTGCATCAGCAGATCCCCCTTGCCCACGTCGTCGCCGGCGGGCCGGATGTGCTGGCCGCGGCTGGGCGCCTTGTGGATCTGGACGTGCGCGATGCCCTGGTCGGTCCACTCCAGCGGCACGACGGCGTCACAGCCCGCGGGGATCGGCGCGCCGGTCATGATCCGCACCGCGGTGCCGGGAGACATCGCGAAGATCTGCGCCTGCCCGGCCGCGATCTCGCCGACCACCGGCAGGTGCACCGGCCGCTCGTCGGCCTCGGCCACGTCGCGGAAGACCACGGCGTAGCCGTCCATCGCGGAGTTGTCGAAGACCGGCAGCGAGATCGGCGCCGTGACATCGGTGGCGATCGGCAGACCGAGCGCGTCGAGCAGCGGCTGGTCGTAGGGCGCCAGCGGCTCGATGCGGTCGAGGATGCGGGAGAGGTGCTCGTCGACGCTGATGGCCATGGGGCCGACCCTAGTCTTGGTCGCCGCTGAGCACCCGGCCGGACTCGACGAGGCCGCGCTCGCCCTCGAGGGTGACGTCACCGACCACCCGGACGCCTCTGCCGAAGCTCCAGTCGCCCAGCACCCGCAGCGCCCGGGCCTCCTTCAACGACGGCACGCCGTCGGCGAACCGCTGGTCGAACTCGTCGACGTACTTGTAGGCGTCGGCGAGGTCGACGTAGGGCAGCTCTTCCGCGGCCTGCTCGAGCACGAAGTCCTCGCCCAGGTCGTAGGCGTCCGAGCGCAGCACCAGCAGGTCGTTGGTGGTCTTCACCGGCACGAACCGGTCGCGCCCAACCTCGATGGTGCGTGCGCCCTCGAAGACCTCGATGGCTGCTCCCATGGCGGTCTCGATCTGGACCACCTCGGGGCTCTTCTTGTCCGCGGGGTCGACGGTCTTGACGTTGCGGATCAGCGGCAGCCCGAGGATGCCCTCGCGCGCGTCGAGCTCGGTGATCATCGCGTCGACGTCGAACCACAGGTTGTTGGTCGAGCAGAACTT
>DATDNR010000167.1:0-20296 GCA_036518175.1 Marmoricola sp. | reverse complement strand
AGCCGACCTCCGCGGTCCCGCCGCCGTGCGGGCGGTAGTCGATGGTCCCGGCGAAGCGCGGCCTGCCGGCGTCGTCGACCTCGATCGCCCAGTAGCGGTTGCCCGCCGGGTCCTTCCACCCGGCCGCGACCGTGGCGAGGTACTCCTCGGCGTCGGCCCGCTCGTAGGGTGCGGGCACCGTCGTCCAGCGCACCATCTCCGGGTCGCGGGCCTGCTCGACGACGGCGTCGAGGTCGGCGGGGGAGTGGGCCCGCAGGGTCACCACCCCGTCGGTCAGCACGGGCACGACGTCGGGGAACTGGCGGTCCATGGCGACACCCTTGCCGACGGGGGCGTGGTGGGGCAAAGGTTTTCGGCGCCGCGCCCGCGTGGTTGGGTGGGGCGCATGGCTGACATCGAGGTCGTCAACAACACCGGGGCCCACCGCTACGAGGCCAGGGTCGACGGCCGCGTGGCCGGGTTCGCGCAGTACCAGCTGACCGACGAGCTCATCGTCTTCACCCACACCGAGGTCGACGGGGCGTTCGAGGGCCAGGGGGTCGGCGGTGCACTCGTGCGGGGGGCGCTGGACGACGTGCGGGCGCTGGGCCTGCGCCGGGTGCTGCCGCTGTGCCCGTTCGTCAGGGCGTGGATCGGGCGGCACCGGGACTACCGCGACCTCGTCTACCACGCCCCGCGCAGCAGCGCCCGGGACTGAGCCGCCCGGGAACACCCCGCCGCGGTCCGCTCGTTGCGCCCTCGAGGGGCAACCGACCCCCCACGGCCCGTCGGCCGCACGGTCGGGCCCGCCAGCGACTAACCTAGGCAGGTCGCGGCGTGGACCATCGGCCCGACGCCATCAGAGTCTCGTCAGGAGTGAGCGTGCCCAAGATCGTTGAACGACTGCTTCGCGCCGGTGAAGGCCGGGTGATCAAGAAGCTCGAGGGCATCGCGGCCCAGGTCAACGCCATCGAGGAGGACTTCGAGAAGCTCACCGACGCCGAGCTGCGCGGCGAGACCGACGTCTTCCGGCGCCGCCTGGCCGACGGCGAGACCCTCGACGACATCATGCCCGAGGCGTTCGCCGCGGTCCGGGAGGCGAGCAAGCGGACCCTGGGCAAGCGCCACTTCGACGTGCAGATCATGGGTGGCGCGGCGCTGCACCTGGGCAACGTCGCCGAGATGAAGACCGGTGAGGGCAAGACCCTCGTCGCCACGCTGCCGACGTACCTCAACGCCCTCACCGGCAAGGGCGTGCACATCGTCACGGTCAACGACTACCTGGCCAAGTACCAGTCCGAGTGGATGGGGCGCATCTACCACTTCCTCGGCCTCTCGGTGGGCGTGATCCTGCCGGAGATGACGCCCGACGAGCGCCGGGCGGCGTACGGCTGCGACGTCACCTACGCGACCAACAACGAGCTCGGCTTCGACTACCTGCGCGACAACATGGCCAACTCCCTCGAGGAGTGCGTGCAGCGCGGGCACCACTACGCGATCGTCGACGAGGTCGACTCGATCCTCATCGACGAGGCGCGCACGCCGCTGATCATCTCCGGTCCGACGCAGGACGAGGTGAAGTGGTACGCCGAGTTCGCCAAGGTGGCCGAGACCCTGGTCCGTGACACCGACTACGAGGTGGACGAGAAGAAGCGCACGATCTCGATCCTCGAGCCGGGCATCACCAAGGTCGAGGACTACCTGGGCATCGACAACCTCTACGAGTCGGCCAACACACCACTGATCTCGTTCCTGAACAACTCCATCAAGGCCAAGGAGCTGTTCCACAACGACAAGGAGTACGTCGTCCTCAACGACGAGGTGCTCATCGTCGACGAGCACACCGGCCGGATCCTGTCCGGGCGCCGCTACAACGACGGCCTGCACCAGGCGATCGAGGCCAAGGAGCGCGTGACCGTCCGCGAGGAGTACCAGACCCTCGCCACCATCACGCTGCAGAACTACTTCCGGATGTACGACAAGCTCGCCGGCATGACCGGTACGGCGATGACCGAGGCGAGCGAGTTCGACAAGATCTACAAGCTCGGTGTGGTGCCGATCCCGACCAACAAGCCGATGGCGCGCGCCGACCAGCCCGACCTCGTCTACCGCACCGAGATGGCGAAGTTCAACGCGGTCGTCGACGACATCGCCGAGCGCCATGCCAAGGGCCAGCCGGTGCTGGTGGGCACCACCTCGGTCGAGAAGTCCGAGCTGCTCTCGGGGCTGTTGAGGAAGCGCGGCATCCCGCACACCGTCCTCAACGCCAAGCAGCACGCCGACGAGGCGAAGGTGGTCGCGCTCGCGGGCCACAAGGGGGCGGTGACGGTCGCCACGAACATGGCCGGCCGGGGCACCGACATCATGCTCGGCGGCTCCGTCGAGTTCCTCGCCGACCAGGACCTGCGCAGCCGGGGCCTCGACCCGGTCGAGAACGCCGAGGAGTACGAAGCCGCCTGGCCGGAAGCCGTCGAGAAGATCACCGCCCAGGTGAAGGCCGAGCACGACGAGGTCAAGCAGCTCGGCGGGCTCTACGTGCTGGGCACCGAGCGGCACGAGTCGCGCCGGATCGACAACCAGCTGCGCGGCCGGTCCGGCCGCCAGGGTGACCCGGGCGAGTCGCGGTTCTACCTCTCCCTCGAGGACGAGCTGCTGCGCCTCTTCCGCGCCGACTGGGTCGAGCGGGTGCTGCTCGCCCTCAAGATCCCCGACGAGGTGCCGATCGAGAACAAGTCGGTGACCAAGTCGATCCAGAACGCCCAGGGCCAGGTCGAGGCGCAGAACTTCGAGTCCCGCAAGAACGTCCTGAAGTACGACGACGTGATGAACCGGCAGCGCGAGGTGATCTACCGCGAGCGTCGCCAGGTGCTCGAAGGCCAGGACCTCAGCGAGCAGATCCGCACCATGATCGACGACGCGGTGGCCACCTACGTCGTCGCTGCCACCGAGGGGTTCCCCGAGGAGTGGGACCTCGACGCGCTCTGGACCGCCCTGCGCACCCTCTACCCGGTGTCGCTGCGCTGGCAGGCGCTGGAGGCCGAGGCCGGCGGCCGCGACGGGATGGACCGCGACACCTTGCTGGCCGACCTGCAGGCCGACGCCCGCAAGGCCTACGAGCAGCGCGAGGCCGAGATCGGCTCGGACGTCATGCGCGAGCTCGAGCGCCGCGTGCTGCTGTCGGTGCTCGACCGCAAGTGGCGTGAGCACCTCTACGAGATGGACTACCTGCGCGAGGGCATCGGGCTGCGCGCCTACTCCCAGCGCGACCCGCTGGTGGAGTACCAGCGCGAGGGCTTCGACATGTTCGCCGCGATGAAGGAGGGCATCCGCGAGGAGACCGTCGGCTTCCTGTTCAACCTCGAGGTCCAGGTCGAGGAGGAGATGGAGGCCGCCGAGGAGGCGGAGCTGGCCGAGGCGGCCGTCGGCGGCGAGCACGCCCCGCACATCGTGGCCAAGGGCCTGCAGGCGCCGGCGATGCCGCAGCAGCTGACCTACTCGGCGCCGACCGAGGTGGGTGAGGTCGAGGTCAAGGGCACGCCGGTGACCAACGCCGACGACCCCTTCGCGGGCGTCAGCCGCAACGCGGAGTGCCCGTGCGGGTCGGGCAAGAAGTACAAGAAGTGCCACGGTGCGCCGGGCGGACCGACCGGGCTCACCGCCCGCGCCAACGGCTGAGCCGCGGGCGGCGACTTCAGCCGAACTGCACGGCGGTGCAGCACCACCGGTCGCCGACCCGGTCGATGCGGGCGGCGATCGCCTGCGACCGGCGCCCGTGGCGGACGTGGACGCACACCTCGGCGGAGGTCGGCGTCGGACGGAAGACCCGGACGCTGCGCACCTGCGGGCGGATCCGGCGCACCCGCCGGTCTGGCGGCGCTGTGCGCCGGAGGGCGAGCGCACGACGGGTGAGGTCGTCGTACACCTCCTCGCTGGTCCAGCGCAGCAGCTGGCGAGGACCCCGGTCGCCGGACGTCACCTCGACGAGGGCATGGGCGAAGCGGGTCGCGAAGCGCTCCAGCACCTCTGGTGTCGGTGCCGGTGTCGCGGGCGCAGGGTCGGCGGTGGCGAACTGCAGCGCCAGCGTGCCCTGGGTGCTGGCCAGCGGTGCCTGGCCGGCGCGCGGCGGCGGCACCAGCGGGGTCACCCGGCTGAGCCCCCGGCGGGGCAACGGGACGACGACCGGCCGTGCTGTCATGACTCCTCCTCGTGGTGGCGGTGTGGCGGTGGCGCGCCCGCACCGCGTCCGGGGACGCGCAGGCGCTGACCGGGGCGGATGAGGTCGGGGTCGTCCCCGATCACCGCCCGGTTGCTTCGGTGGATGTGTCGGCAACGGCGCGCCACGGCACCGAGGTCGGCGCCGGCAGGCAGGCTCCGGGCGGCGATCGCCCAGAGCGTGTCACCGGGGCGCACCTCGACCCAGTGCTCGCGCGGATGGTCGGCCGGAGGCGCACCCGGCGTGCCGCGCTGCCGGTCGGGCAGCGGCAGGCCCGTGAGTGCGGCGGCGACGGCGCTGACCGAGCCGACGGGCCGGCCATCGGCGTGCCCGTCGGGGTGGCTGGTGGGCTGCTCCTGACCGGCGGCGGCGGTGGCGGCCAGCGGCGCCGTGACCCCCAACCCGGGGACCGCCACCAGCGGGACGAGGAAGCGCAGCAGCCGCCGGCGCCAAGGCAGCGGACAGCCGGTGAGGCGCAGCAGCCGCCAGCGACCGCCGCTGCCGGCCTCCAGCACCGCGGCTGCGCCGATGGCCAGCAACCAGACGGAGGCGAGCGCGGCGATCACCCCGGCGCCGAGCACCAGCAGCGCGCCGAAGCCGGCCTGCCCGAGAACAACCACGCTTGCCCCTTGTTTGCTTGCGTTTGCGTGTGTTTGCATCATGCAAGACCGGAATGGCGCCACTGTCAACCGGTTGTCCACAGATCCGTGGCCCGCCGTTTGTGCCCGTCACCGCAGGGGAGGAGGCAGGCATGCGCCCGGAGGAATCGGTGTTCGCCCTCTTCGACGACCTCGAGCAGCAGGCGGCCGGCCTGCACCTCGCCGAGCGCGATGCCGAGGTCGGCGAGCTCGCTGTGGGGGAGTACGCCGAGGTCACCCTCACCGCCCGGCTGCACGGCGCTCGCGGCCAGGTCGTCCGGCTCCGGCTCTGGGGCGGCGACTCGCTGAGCGGACGCCTCGAGCGCGTCGGTCTGGGCTGGGTGCAGCTCGACGACGAGCAGGCCACCTCATGGCTGGTCCGCACCGCCGCGGTGACCGGGGTGGCGGGGCTCGGGCACCGGGCGGTCAACGAGGCGGCACTCCCGGTCACCGCGAGGCTGTCGCTGCGCAGCGCCCTGAGGACACTCGCCGGCGGTCACCGGGAGTGCGTGGTGCGGCTGCTCGACGGCGGGCAGGTCACCGGCGTGCTGGGGCGGGTGGGCAACGACTTCGTGGAGCTCACGGACCCGGGGCGTCGCCCGCGCGGCACCGACGCGCAGCTGGTGCCGCTGCGGGTGCTGGTGGCGGTGAAGGAGCTGCGGTGACCGGGCGGATCCGGTCGGGATCAGTCCCCGCCCTCGGTGTCAGGGCCCGCGGGTCGGGGTGTGGTGGCCTGCCTGGTGAGGCGGTCGGTCTCGGCGTACTGCCGCTGGATGTAGGCCTCCAGCTCGTCGACCTCCACGCGCCACTGGCCGCGGCCGCCGATCTTGATCCCGCGCAGGTCGCCGCTGAAGAGCAGGGCGCGGACCTGTGCCGGCGAGGTGTTGAGGATCTCGGCGACGTCTGGAATGGTCAGGAACCGCGGCGTCTGCACCATGTCGTTCACTCTGCCACTGCTTGTGCACGGTTGCGAAACGTTGCGCGCGTTCGATGTGGAAGTCGCGGCCCTGTTCTCGGAAGGGATGCCCATGAGTTCCAGCGCTCCGCTCAGCACGGCGGCGACCCCGGGGGTGCCTCCAGGCGCCGCGCCACCGGCCCGACGAGCCGGCCGCCCGGGATGGCGCGATCCGCGCATCGTCGTGGGGGTGCTCATCGTGGCGCTGTCCGTGCTCGCGGGCGCCGTCCTGCTCGGTTCCGGTGACGAGACCGTCGCGGTGTGGGCCGTGCGCAAGGACCTGCCCTCCGGCTCCCGGGTCACCGCGTCCGCGCTCGTCCGGCGCGACGTCCGGTTCGCGGACCCGGGCGCGCTGGCGCGCTACGTGAGTGGGCCTCCTCCCGTCGGCAGGACGCTGTCACGGGCGGTCGGTGCCGACGAGCTGCTTCCGCGCGCGGCACTCGGTGGGCACGCCCGCCACCTGGTCGAGGTGCCGCTGCGCGTCGACGTGCAGGACGTGCCCGCGACGGTGCGAGAAGGCTCCACCGTCGACGTCTGGGTGGCGCCGCGGGAGGAGGCGACCGCCGATCGTGCCCGGGCCGACCTGGTGCTCCCCGGGGTCACGGTCGTCCGGCTGCCGCAGACCAGCCCCGGGTTGGCCCCGGAAGCCACCCGCCAGGTGATCGTGGCCGTCGCACCGGGCACGCCGCTGCAGGACGCGATCGGACGCATCGGGGTGGGCCGGGTGGTCCTGACCCGGCGCAGCTGAGCGGAGTCGCTGATGGGGGTGCGATGAGGATCTCGCTGCTCGTGGCCGCAGCCGGCGCCGACTGGGAGGTCGAGACGCTCGGGGCTCTGGACGCCGCGGGCATGGTGGTGCTGCGGCGCTGCGTGGACGTCCCCGACCTGCTCGCGGCTGCCACGGCGGGGCAGGCGTCGGTCGCCGTGGTCGCGGCGGACCTGCCCGGCCTCGACGCCGACGCGGTGGGCCACCTGCAACGCCACGACGTGCGGGTGGTCGGGGTGGTCCCGGACCTGGCCGCGCACGACCGGCTCGCGCGCATCGGTGTCACTGCCGCGGTGCGCACTCCGGCCGGTGATGCCGGTGCCACGGCCCGGGACACCGCGGCCGCGATCGTCGCCGCCGTCCAGGACACCGCGCTCGGTGAGCTGCCACCCGACCCCGACCCGGCACTGCCGGCGCCCGTGACCGGCGGCGCCAGGGGGCGGGTCGTCGCGGTATGGGGCCCCGCAGGCGCCCCGGGCCGAAGCACGGTGGCCGCAGGCCTGGCGGCCGAGCAGGCGCGGCACGAGCCCTGCGTCCTGGTGGACGCCGACCCCTACGGAGGCTCGCTCGCCCAGGCGCTCGGCATCCTCGACGAGGTCTCGGGCTTGTTGGCCGCCGCCCGGCTCGCGAACGCCGGCTCCCTGGACCAGCGCTCGTTCGCGTCCTGCCGGCGCCGCGTGGGCGACCGGCTGGAGGTGCTCACCGGCCTGCCCCGCGCGGACCGGTGGCCGGAGGTGCGAGCAGGCGTGCTCGAACGCGTCCTCGACCTCGCCGGGGAGATCGGCGACGTGGTGGTGGACTGCGGCTTCAGCCTCGAGGACGACGACGCCGGCGGGTTCGCTCGCAGCATCGGGCGCAACCAGCTCACCCTCGACGCCATTGCCCTGGCCGACGAAGTGGTCGTGGTCGGCGCTGCCGACCCGGTGGGGCTCTCCCGCCTGGCCCGTGGGCTGATGGAGCTTCGGGAGCGCGCCGCGCCGCAGCGGATCCGGGTCGTGGTGAACCGGATGCGAGAGACGCTGGGCTGGCGGGAGCGGGACGTCCTCGGCATGGTCGAGGGGTACGGCGCCCCGGTCGGCGTGCACCTCCTGCCCGACGACCGGGCATCGGTCGACCGGGCCCTGGTCTCCGGTCGGACGCTTCCCGAGTCCGGTGACGGGCCGCTGCGCCGCGCCCTGGCCGAGGTCGCGGCCGCGGTGTTCACGGGATCCCGGGCCGGGTAGGAGCGAGCGCGGGGCGGTGCGACGGTGTGCGACGGCTCACCCGTGACCGCACCGGGGAACGATCGGTTCTCTGTCAGAATCCGATGCAGGGGGTGTCGCCGCGACGCCCGGTCCCGTGGATGTGTGGAGAGACATGGCTGAGCGGTTGAGTGTCGGTGATCTCCGGCTGCTCGCCGACGAGACGTCCTCGACGCCGATGCACAACGCCACCCTCGAGATCTTCGACCCCGGCGACAGCGGTTTCGGCTACGAGGCGCTGCTGGCCCACATCGACGACCGGATCGCGTTCGTGCCGCGCTACCGCCAGCGCGTGCGCCGCGTCCCCGGACGGCTCGCGAACCCGGTCTGGGTCGACGACGCCGACTTCGACCTCGCCTACCACGTACGCCGTTCGGCGCTGCCGCGGCCCGGCACGCTCGACCAGCTGCGCGACCTGGCCGCTCGGATCATCTCCCGGCGACTGGATCCCGAGCGTCCGCTGTGGGAGGTCTACTTCATCGAGGGCCTCGAGCACGGCAAGGTGGCGCTGCTCTCCAAGTCCCACCAGATCCTGGTCGACGGCATCAGCGTCGACCTCGGACAGGTGCTGCTGGACACCGGTGTCGAGCCGCGCCGGGTGACCGCGCAGTCGTGGACTCCCGCGGTGGAGCCGACGCCGCTGGCCCTGCTGGCCGGGGCCGTGCGGCAGACGGTGCGCCGGCCCACGACCGCGGTCCAGACGGTGCGGAGCAATGCCGAGGCGCTGAGCCGGTCGGTGGCCGACGGTGCCGGCCGGGTCGCCGCGGTCGCCAACGCCCTGTCCAACCGCCGCGCCGCGCCCGAGAGCCCGTTCAACATCCGGCCCTCCGCGCAGCGCAGGCTCGTCTGCGTGCGCACCGAGCTCAAGGACTACCGCAAGGTCCGCCGGGTGCACGGCGGCACGGTGAACGACGTCATCCTGGCCACCCTGACCGGGGCGATCCGGGTGTGGCTGATGACCCGGGCCGATGTCGTCGGCACCGGCCGCCGGCTGCGTGCGCTGGTGCCGATGAGCGTCATCGACGAGGAGCTGGAGCCGACCTCGCTCGGCTCCCAGGTGGTCGGTCACCTGGTCGACCTGCCCATCGGCGAGGTCTCCCCGGTCGTCCGGCTGCACCAGGTCTCCTACGCCCTGCGCGCGCACAGCGAGACCGGCCGGGCGGTGGCCGCCAACCGGTTGGCCGGCGTCGCCGGCTTCGCCCCGACGACCTTCCACGCCCTCGGCTCCCGGGTGGCTGCGGAGGAGGTGGGCAGCCACGTGAACCTGGTGGTCACCAACGTCCCGGGCCCGCAGTTCCCGATGTACCTGTGCGGAGCCCGGATGACGGCGACCTATCCGGTGCCGCCGCTGCAGCCGGGCTTCTCCCTGTCCATCGGTGTGACCTCCTACGACGGTGCCGTCTACTACGGCATCACTGCCGACCGTGACGCCCTGCCGGACGCCGACGTGCTCGGTCAGTGCGTCACCGAGGCCCTCGACGAGCTGCTCGACACGACCGCCGACAGCCGGCGCAGGGCACCGCGCGGACGGCGCGGCGGAGCCTCGTGAGCACCCGGGTCTGGCTGCCGGCCATCGTCGACGACCTGCGGCAGTGGTGGACCGACCGTGAGGTGCCGCCCGTCGCGGGGCATGCGGTGACCCGGGCCGTGCAGGAGTCGTGGCCCGAGGCGGCCGAGGAGGAGTGGGAGTACGCCGTACTCCTCGCTGCCGCCGACGACGCCGCAGCGATGCTGCCGGCACCCGGACCGCGCGTGGTGGTGGTCGTCGAGGCCGACGGTGTCGAGCCGGGGGAGGGGTCCGCGGTCCGGCTCACGGCCCCCGTGCCGTGGCGGCGGTTGGCCGCCGTGCTCGCCGACCCGCCCGGCACGCAGGTGCCGGCGAACGCGCCGGCGGACGAGCTGCCCGACCTGGGCTGGTACGCCGTGCAGGAGGTGCCGGCGCTGGTGGGCGCACCGCCGGCGTGAGCGGGCCCGGCACGGACTTGGGTGCGCGGCGCATGGTCTGAGAACATCGCGGACATGGACGCCATCACCACCCCACCGCTGCCGACCAACGAAGCGAACCTCGACTACGCCCCCGGAAGTCCGGAGCGCAAGGCGATCGAGGACGAGCTGGCCACCCTGCAGCGACGCCAGCTCAACCTGGCGGCGACCATCGGTGGGCGTCGCCGGATGGGCGGCGGCCCGGAGATCCCCGTCGTGCAGCCCCACGACCACGCCTCGGTGCTCGGCGTGCTGAAGAACTCGACCGCCTCGGACGCGCAGGCCGCGGTCCGGGCGGCGGCCAAGGCGGCCCCCGAGTGGCGCGCGATGTCCTTCGACGACCGGGCCGCGATCCTGCTCCGCGCCGCCGAGCTGCTGTCGGGGCCCTGGCGTGCCCGGCTCAACGCGGCCACGATGCTGGGGCAGTCCAAGACGGTGTGGCAGGCGGAGATCGACAGCGCCTGTGAGCTGATCGACTTCTGGCGCTTCAACGTCCACTACGCGCGGCAGATCCTCGCCGAGCAGCCGGTGGCCAACAGCCGTGGCGTGTGGAACCGCACCGACCACCGCCCCCTCGAGGGGTTCGTCTACGCGGTCACGCCCTTCAACTTCACCGCGATCGCCGGCAACCTTCCGACCGCCCCGGCGCTGATGGGCAACACCGTCATCTGGAAGCCGTCGCCGACCCAGCAGTTCGCCGCGCACTTCACCATGCAGCTGCTCGAGGAGGCCGGCCTGCCGCCGGGCGTCATCAACATGCTGCCGGGCGACGGCCTCGAGGTCTCCGAGGTGCTGCTCGCGCATCCGGACCTGGCCGGCATCCACTTCACCGGCTCCACGGCGACCTTCCAGCACCTGTGGCGCGAGGTCGGTGTGAACCTGTCGACCTACCGTTCGTACCCGCGCATCGTCGGTGAGACCGGCGGCAAGGACTTCATCGTCGCCCACCCCTCCGCCGACGTCGACGTGCTCCGGGTCGCCCTGATCCGCGGTGCGTTCGAGTACCAGGGCCAGAAGTGCTCCGCGGCCTCGCGCGCCTACGTCCCGGCCTCGGTGTGGAAGAAGCTCAAGGACCGGCTCGTGGCCGACACCGAGGAGCTGCCGATGGGCAACGTCACCGACCTGTCCAACTTCATGGGCGCGGTCATCGACGAGCGCGCCTTCGCCAAGCACGTCAAGGCGATCAGCCGGGCCAAGCGGTCCCCGAAGCTGCGGATCATCGCCGGCGGCCAGTACGACGACTCCGTGGGCTGGTTCGTCCGCCCGACGATCGTGGAGTCCGACGATCCCACCGACCAGATGTTCTCCGAGGAGTACTTCGGGCCGATCCTCGCCGTGCACGTCTACGACGACAGCCGCTTCGAGAAGGTCGTGGACCAGATGGAGTCGTTCGCGCCCTACGGCCTGACCGGGGCGGTCATCGCCCAGGACCGCCAGGCGATCGCCTGGGCGGCGGAGCGGCTGCGCTACGCCGCCGGCAACTTCTACATCAACGACAAGCCCACCGGTGCGGTGGTGGGCCAGCAGCCGTTCGGCGGAGCGCGCGCGTCGGGCACCAACGACAAGGCCGGCTCGGCGGCGAACCTGATGCGCTGGACCTCCCCGCGCTCGGTCAAGGAGACCTTCGCGCCGGCCAGGGACCACCGCTACCCGCACATGGGTTAGAGCCCCCGCAGGAGGACCGGGTCAGCGGGAGAGCCACTCCCGGCCGACCCGGTTCTCCGCGACCAGCGCCTGCTCGAGCAGGTCGGAGATCAGCCCCTCGATCTTCCCGCCGACCAGCGGGATGCCCACCCGGATGTCGACGTGCACGGTCTCGGTGACGCCACCGTCGACCTCGGCGAGGCGGATGCCGCCCTGCATGTGCCCGGGCTTGCCCGGGATGGTGACCTTCAGGTCGGCCGCCTCCGAGGAGCTCCAGTCCTCCTCCTGCACGATGTGGGTCTCGTCGCCGACGAACTTGCTGGCGAACGACGGCACGCCCTTGGTCGGCCGGTGCTGGTCGATGCGCACGGTCATGCCGGGGTTCGACCGGCTGATGTCGACCTGCCAACGGTGGTAGTGCTGCGCGGCGCAGACCTCCTCGCGGAACGCCGGGTCCGCCAGCATCTCGTGCACCTGCTGGATCGTGGCGCCGTCGTAGCGCAGCTCGTGCTTCATCGCCTTCATGGCCGACATCATGCTGCATCGCCGCTGCCGAGCGCATGGCGCACCGGGTGCGCCGCTCCGCGGGCATATGTTGTGCCGCATGGACGCCCACGACGTGAGCTTCGGCGAGTCCCGGGGTGCGGACGCGCAGCTGACCTACGGCAGCTACCTGCGCCTTGCGCAGCTGCTCGACAACCAGCGGCTGGAGTCCGACCCGCCCGCCCACGACGAGCTGCTCTTCATCACCATCCACCAGGTCTACGAGCTGTGGTTCAAGCAGCTGCTGCACGAGGCGACCTCCGCCCGCGACGCGATGGTGTCGCACGGCCGTGGCGACGACCGGCTGTGGTGGGCCCGGCACCTGCTCACGCGCATGCACGTGATCGAGCGCGTGCTCGTGCAGCAGGTCGACGTGCTGGAGACCATGACGCCCCAGGACTTCCTGGAGTTCCGGCAGCGCCTCGCGCCGGCCAGCGGCTTCCAGTCGGTGCAGTTCCGGGAGCTGGAGTTCCTTTCCGGGCACAAGGACCCCGGGTTCGTGCGCCGGTTCAAGGGCCTGACCGACGACGAGCGTGCACGCCTGGAGCGCCGCCTGGCCGAGCCGACCCTGTGGGACGGCTTCCTGCACGTGCTCTCGGGCAAGGGACTCGACGTGTCCTCCGACGAGGCGGTCACGGCCGCGCTGCGCGAGGTGGCCCACGACCGGGACAAACACGCCGACGTGTGGGTCCTCGCCGAGGGTCTGTTGCAGCACGACGAGCTGGCGGCGGCATGGCGCGCGCGGCACGTGGTCATGGTCGAGCGGATGATCGGGTCGAAGACCGGCACCGGCGGATCGACGGGCGCGTCGTACCTGCGCAGCCGTCTGGACCTGAAGTACTACCCGTTGCTGTGGGAGCTGCGCTCGGTGCTGTGAATGCGACGCCCGCGGTTCTCGGAATTCTGTCTCGGAAACGAGACGGACGGGGTCGTGGCGGAAGTTGTGACCGGGTGCCCGCGGTCCTAGGGTCGGGGGTGTGGCCACCACGCTGGAGGACAGCAAGTCCGAGCTGCTCGATCGTCTCTGCAAGTACGCCGAGGAGCGCGCCCCGTCCGGCGCCCACGGGGTGGATCTGGGGCCGCTGATCCGCGGCTACTACCGCCACATCGCCCCGGAGGACCTGCTCGACCGCAGCGAAGTCGACCTCTACGGCGCCGTCGCCGCCCACCTGAAGCTCGCGGCCGAGCGACCGCAGGGCACCGCCAAGATCCGGGTCTTCACGCCCAGCGTGCCGGTGCACGGGTGGTCGGCCGAGGGCCACACCGTCGTCGAGGTCGTCACCGACGACATGCCCTTCCTCGTCGACTCGGTCTCGATGGCACTGAGCGAGCGGGAGCACGACGTCCACCTGGTCATCCACCCGCAGTTCGTGGTGCAGCGCGACGTGAGCGGCACGCTCCACGCGGTGCTCGACGACGGTGCCGACATCAGCGCCCACGACGTGGACCGGGAGTCGTGGATGCACCTCGAGATCGACCGGGTGCCCGAGGAGGAGCTGCCCGAGATCCAGCAGGTGCTGGCCAAGTCGCTCACCGACGTCCGCGAGGCGGTCGAGGACTGGGCGAAGATGCACACCCGCGTCGACGAGATCGTGGCCGAGCTCGACGAGGACCCGCCGCCGCTGCCGGAGAACGAGGTGGAGGAGGGCAAGGCGCTGCTGCGCTGGCTGGCCGACAACCACTTCACCTTCCTCGGCTACCGGGAGTACAAGCTGGAGCGCCGCGGTGACGACGAGGTGCTGACCTCGGTGACCGGCACCGGCTACGGCATCCTGCGCGCCGACCCGACCGCGCCGTCGGTGCTGCCGGCGCTGGCCGCCGCGAAGGCACGCGAGAAGACGCTGCTGGTGCTGGCCAAGGCCAATTCCAAGGCGACCGTGCACCGACCCGTCCACCTCGACTACGTCGGGGTGAAGGTCTTCGACGAGCAGGGCGAGGTGTGCGGTGAGCGTCGCTTCCTCGGCCTGTTCTCCTCGGCGGCCTACACCGAGTCGGTGACGCGCGTCCCGATCCTGCGGCGCAAGGCGGCCGAGGTCCTCGACGCGGTCGGCTTCGACCCGATGAGCCACGCCGGCAAGGCGCTGATGGACGTGCTGGAGACCTACCCGCGCGACGAGCTGTTCCAGACGCCGGTGAGCGAGCTGGTCCCGATCGCCTCGCAGGTGATGTACACCCGCGAGCGTCGCCAGCTGCGGCTGTTCGTCCGTCGCGACGCCTACGGCCGCTTCCTGTCCTGCCTGGTCTACCTGCCGCGCGACCGCTACAACACCACCGTGCGCGAGCGCATCGCCGCGATCCTCAAGGAACGGCTGCACGGCGCCACCATCGAGTACACCGCCCACGTCGGCGAGTCGTTCGCCGCCCGCCTGCACTTCGTGGTCCGGCCTCCCCAGGGAGGCGAGATCGGCGAGGTCGACGTCGCCGACCTGGAGCGCCGCTGCGCGGATGCCGCCCGCTCCTGGCGCGACGACTTCACGGCCGCGGTGATCGCCGAGTACGGCGAGGAGCAGGGTTCCCGCCTCGCCCGGGCGTACGCCAACTGCTTCCCCGAGGCCTACAAGGAGGACTTCCCGGCCCGCACCGGCTCGGTCGACCTCGGGCGGCTCGAGGCGATCGACGGTGACGAGGGCATCGCGCTGTCGCTCTACGAGCGGATGGACGCCGAGGAGGGCGAGGTACGCCTGAAGATGTACCGCATCGGCCCGCCGGTGTCGCTGTCGAGGGTGCTGCCGATCCTGTCGACGATGGGCGTGGAGGTCGTCGACGAGCGGCCCTACGAGCTCGAGCACCTGCCGCGGCAGTCGTGGATCTACGACTTCGGGCTGCGCTACTCGCGGACCCTTCCGGACAACGCCCGCGACCTGTTCCAGGACACCGTGATGGCGGTCTGGCAGGGCGGCAACGAGGGTGACGGGTTCAACGCGCTGGTGCTCGCCGCCGGGCTCAACTGGCGGCAGGCGACCCTGCTGCGCGCCTACGCGAAGTACATGCGCCAGGGCGGCACCCCGTTCGCGCAGGACTACATCGAGGGCGCCCTGCGCAACAACGTCGAGATCACCCGCTACCTGGTGAAGCTCTTCGAGACCCGCTTCGACCCCGGCCGCACCGGTGACCTGGCCGCCGACAACGAGTCGCGCACGGCCGCCTGCGCCGACCTCGAGGACCGTATCCACCGCGCCCTGGACGGCGTCTCCAGCCTCGACCAGGACCGGATCCTGCGCTCCTACCTGACCGCGATCAAGGCGACCCTGCGCACGAACTTCTTCCAGACCGGGGACGATGGCCGCCACCACGACCACCTGGCGCTGAAGCTCGATCCGTCCCGGATCCCCGACCTGCCCGAGCCGCGGCCGAAGTTCGAGATCTTCGTCTACTCGCCCCGGGTCGAGGGCGTGCACCTGCGCTTCGGCGCGGTGGCCCGCGGCGGACTGCGCTGGTCGGACCGGCGCGACGACTTCCGCACCGAGGTGCTCGGCCTGGTCAAGGCGCAGATGGTGAAGAACACCGTGATCGTGCCGGTCGGGGCGAAGGGCGGCTTCTTCTGCAAGCACCTGCCCGACCCCGCCAACCGCGACGCCTGGCTGGCCGAAGGGGTGGCCTGCTACAAGACGTTCATCTCCGGGCTGCTCGACGTCACCGACAACATGGTCGGCGGCGAGGTCGTCCCGCCCCCTCAGGTGGTCCGGCACGACGACGACGATCCCTACCTGGTGGTGGCGGCCGACAAGGGCACCGCGACCTTCAGCGACATCGCCAACCAGGTCTCGGCCGACTACGGCTTCTGGCTGGGTGACGCCTTCGCCTCCGGCGGCTCCGTCGGCTACGACCACAAGGCGATGGGCATCACCGCCCGCGGGGCGTGGGTCTCGGTGCAGCGCCACTTCCGCGAGATGGGCATCGACACCCAGGCCCAGGACTTCACCTGCGTCGGCATCGGCGACATGTCCGGTGACGTCTTCGGCAACGGCATGCTCTGCTCCGACCACATCCGCCTGGTGGCGGCGTTCGACCACCGCGACATCTTCATCGATCCCGACCCGGATGCGGCGTCGTCGTACGCCGAGCGCAAGCGGCTCTTCGAGCTGCCCCGGTCGTCCTGGCAGGACTACGACACCAGCCTGATCTCGGCGGGTGGTGGTGTCTGGTCGCGCGCGGCCAAGTCGATCCCGGTCAGCAAGGAGGCCGCCCGTGCCCTCGGCGTCGAGCCGGGCTCGATGACGCCGGCGCAGCTGATGAAGGCGATCCTGCTGGCGCCGGTCGACCTGCTCTGGAACGGCGGCATCGGCACCTACGTCAAGGCCTCCACCGAGTCCCACGCCGACGCGGGGGACAAGTCCAACGACGCCATCCGCGTGGACGGCCGTGACCTGCGGGTGCGGTGCGTGGGGGAGGGCGGCAACCTCGGGCTGACCCAGCGCGGCCGCGTCGAGTACGCCCGCGCGGGAGGCCGGCTGAACACCGACTTCATCGACAACAGCGCCGGTGTGGACACCTCCGACCACGAGGTGAACATCAAGATCCTGCTGGACAGCGTCGTCCAGGCCGGCGACCTGACCAACAAGCAGCGCGGCCAGCTGCTCGCCTCGATGACCGACGAGGTCGCCGAGCTGGTGCTGGCCGACAACTACGAGCAGAACCTCGCGCTGGCCAACTCGCTCGCCAACGCCCCGTCGCTGCTGCACGTGCACGAGGACTGGATCCGCGCCCTCGAGCGCGAGGGGCTGATCAACCGCGCGCTGGAGGCACTGCCGACACGGCGCGAGGTGGCCAACCGCATCGAGCGGCGCGAGGGCCTGACCGCCCCGGAGCTCTCGGTGCTGCTGGCCTGGACCAAGATCGTGCTCGCCGACATGCTGCTGGCCAGCGACCTGCCCGACGACCCCTTCCTCCGCGGCGAGCTCTATTCCTACTTCCCGACCAAGATGCGCCAGGGCTACCGCGCGCAGATGGGCGAGCACCAGCTGCGCAGGGAGATCATCGTCACCCAGATCGTCAACCAGCTCGTCAACGGCGCCGGGATCAGCTTCTACCACCGGCTCTCCGGCGAGACCTCGGCGTCGGCGGCCGAGCTGACGCGGGCCAACTTCGTGGCGCGGGAGATCTACGGCTCCGAGGCGCTGGTGCAGGCGATCTGCTCCTTCGACAACCAGATCGACGCCGGGGTGCAGACCCGGATGCGGCTGGAGGTGCGCACCCTCGTGGAGCGGGCCTCGCGCTGGCTGGTCAACAACCGGCGGCACCCGATGGACAGCGAGGGGACCGTCGACCACTTCGACACCGCCGTGCAGCGGGTGATGGCGGCGCTGCCCGAGCTGATGACCGGTCGGGAGCTCGAGGACTTCCACGCACGGGTGCAGACGCTGACGGGCCAGGGGGTGCCCGAGGAGCTGGCCACCAAGGTCGCCTGCTGCCCGCCCGCGTCGATGATCCTGGGCATCGTGGAGACCGCGGCCCGCGACGGCGTCGACGCCCTGGAGGTCGCCCGGGTGCACTTCGCGGTCGGCGAGCTGCTCGGCCTGCCCGCGCTGGTCTCCCGCATCCTGGCACTGCCCCGCACCGACCGCTGGCAGACCATGGCCCGCGCCGCGCTCCGTGACGACCTGCACGCCGTGCACACCCAGCTGACCGCGCTGGTGCTGGCCAACACCAACGCCGACGACCCGGCCGAGGAGCGGGTACGGCAGTGGGAGGACGAGGACCTCGTCATGGTCAGCCGCGCGCGGCAGACCTTCGACGAGATCTGCAACGACGAGGGCGCCGACCTCGCCCGGATGTCGGTCGCGCTGCGCGTCGTACGCTCCCTGCTCGCCACGCCCTGAAACCGCCGCCGGCGGGTACCGGTCCGGCGTCCGGCAACTTATTCAGTTGCCCTCGTCACCTAGACTGCTCCCTTGACGATGCCTGCCGATCCGCATACCCAGCCGCCCGCCGGAGTCCACTCGTTGTGGCGGCTGCGCGGCTACCTGCGTCCCCACCTGTCCGCACTGGTCACCATGCTGGTCGCGGCCCTGGCGGCGGTCGGACTGTCCATCGCGATCCCGCTGGTGACCAAGGCGCTCATCGACGGGCCGATCACCCACCACGAGCTCGGCCCGGTGCTGCCGCTGGGGCTGCTGGCGCTGGGCCTGGGCGTGCTGGAGGCGTTCCTCATCTGGCTGCGCCGCTGGGTGCAGTCCAACGCGGTGCTCGGCGTCGAGACCGCGCTGCGGCACGACCTCTACGCCCACCTGCAGCAGCTGCCGATGAGCTTCCACGGCAAGTGGCAGTCCGGTCAGCTGCTGTCGCGGGCGACCACCGACCTCTCCCAGATCCGCCGGTTCAGCGGCTTCGGGATGCTGTTCCTGTTCGTCAACGTGGTGCAGCTGGTCGTGACCGTCCTCGTGCTGCTGCACATGTACTGGCCGCTGGGCCTGGTGGTGGCCGCGTCCGCGGTGCCGATCATCTGGCTCTCGATGCGCTTCGAGAAGGCCTACGTCGTGGTCAGCCGGCGCGTGCAGGACGAGCAGGGCGACCTGGCCACCCGCGCCGAGGAGGGCGCGGTCGGGATCCGCGCGATCAAGGCGTTCGGCCGCAGCGACCACGTCTCCGGGCAGTACGCCGACGCCGCCGGCCGCCTGCACGCCACCAGCATGGACAAGGTCCGGCTCTCCGCCCGGTTCTGGACCTTCCTCGAGGTCATTCCCAACCTCGCCGTGGTCGTCGTGCTGCTGCTCGGCGCGATCGGTGTGGGACGCGGCTACCTCACCCCCGGCACGCTGGTCGCCTTCATCACGCTGATGCTCTCGCTGGTGTGGCCGGTGTCCTCCCTCGGCGTGATCCTGGCGATGGCGCAGGAGGCGATGACCGCCGCGGCCCGGATCCTGGAGATCTTCGACACCGAGCCCGACATCGTCTCCGGTGACCGGTTCGTCACCGAGCCCCGCGGGCGGCTGCGCTTCGAGGGCGTCGGCTTCCGGTTCCCCGACGCGGACCCGCGCGAGCGCCCGGTGCTGCACGACGTCGACCTCGACATCGCGCCCGGCGAGACGGTGGCGCTCGTCGGTGCCACCGGCTCGGGCAAGACCATCCTCACCGCCCTCGTGCCGCGGCTGTACGACGTCACCGCCGGGCGGGTCACCATCGACGGTGCCGACGTCCGCGAGCTCGACCTGGTGCACCTGCGGTCGCTCGTGGCCACCGCCTTCGAGGAGCCGACGCTGTTCTCGATGAGCGCGCGCGAGAACCTCACCCTCGGGCGGGCCGATGCCACCGAGGAGGAGGTCGCCGCCGCGCTCGAGACCGCGCAGGCCGGCTTCGTCCGCGAGCTGCCGTGGGGGCTCGACACCCGCATCGGGGAGCAGGGCCTGTCGCTCTCCGGTGGCCAGCGGCAGCGGCTCGCCCTGGCCCGGGCGGTGCTCGCCCGGCCCCGGGTGCTGGTGCTCGACGACACGTTGTCGGCGCTCGACGTGCACACCGAGAAGCTGGTCGAGGAGGCGCTGCGCCGGGTGCTGGCGGACACCACCGCGCTGATCGTGGCGCACCGCGCCTCGACGGTGCTGCTCGCCGACCGGGTGGCGCTGCTCCAGGACGGCACCATCACCCACGTCGGGGACCACCGTGAGCTCCTCGCCACCGTGCCCGCCTACCGCGAGCTGCTCGCGGCCGAGGCCGAGGACGAGGCGGACCTGCTCGCCTCCGAGGACGAGGCGGCGGCCTCGTGAGCCAGACCCAGGACCAGACCCGGGACCAGACCCATGACCAGGCCCAGGACCAGACCCAGGAGTGGCGTGGCGTCGCCGCCGAGGACGCCGACGAGCTGACCGAGGAGACCACGACCAGGCTCGCGGGCCGGTCGCGTCGGTTGCTGGCCGACCTGCTCTCGCCGTACCACGGGCTGCTGCGGATGCTCGTGGTGATCGTGGTGGTGGAGAACGCCGCCCGGCTCGCGATCCCCTACCTGGTCAAGGTCGGCATCGACTCCGGCATCCCGCCGATCCGGCGCAGCGGTGACACCGGGCCGCTGCTGGCGATCGTCGGACTGGTGCTGGTCGCCACCCTCACCCAGGCGGTCTCGCGCAACCTGTTCCTGGTGCGCTCGGGCCGGCTCGGCCAGGACATCCTCTTCGAGCTCCGCGACCGGGTGTTCCGGCACTTCCAGCGCCTGAGCCCCGCCTTCCACGACCGCTACACCTCCGGTCGGGTTATCTCGCGGCAGACCTCCGACATGGAGGCCATCTACGAGATGCTCGAGAACGGCTTCGACGGGCTGATCACCGCCGCGCTGACCCTGGTCGGCACCGCCGTGCTGCTGCTCTTCCTCGACGTGAAGCTCGGGCTGGTCGCGCTGCTGTGCGG
>DATDNR010000166.1:0-2318 GCA_036518175.1 Marmoricola sp. | reverse complement strand
GGGCGCCCTGCGGTGCCACGTGACACTCGATGCCGCACCGCTGGGTCCGGTCGCCCTTCGCCAGCACGCTCACGTGCACGTCGGCGCTGGCCGGGACGGGCAGGCCGAGCACCTCGGCGGCGGTGTGGTGGCTGACGAAGGAGTTCGCCGGATGCAGCTTGAGCGCAGCCCGCACGATCAGGTCGGTGGAGTCGGGGACGGCTGCGTCGACGTACACGCCACGGAACAGCACCCGGAACCCCTTGCTGCGGAGGGATCCGAGGCACATGCCCGAGGCAGCGGCCTCAGCCCTCGTGAAGGGTTGGGCGGTGTCGAGCCGCGGGGGAACCGGAGTGCGCTGCATCCGCGCACGATGGCACGCATGTGCGGCCGTCCGCTCCGGCGATCCACAGGCCGCCGATCACGCCTGTGCGGGATCGGTGCAGTCCCGAGCCACGACTCCGTGCGCCGATAACGCCTGTGCGGGATCGGTGCAGTCCCAAGCCACGACTCCGCGCGCCGATCACGCCTGTGCGGGATCGGTGCGGTTCGATCCGGCGACAGGGCGTCTGAGCAACGCCTGTGCGGGATCGGTGACGTTGGCGGCATCTCGACGTACGACGTCCGAAATCCGCGTGTTTCCCGTCGATCGGGTTCCTAGATTTGCCGAGTGACGATCACCGACCGGACCTCCCAGACCGAGCACTCCGTCGCCTCGCCCATCAGGGCGTGGCTGCCGACTGCTGCGGCCGCGGTGACGTTGCTGCTCTGGGCCTCGGCCTTCGTCGCGATCCGCCACCTCGGCCACGACGTCGATCCGGGCGCCCTGTCGCTGGGCCGGCTGCTGGTCGCCTCGGCGGTGCTGGCGATCCTGGTCTTCCGCCGTCCGCGCCGCTGGCCGGCTGCCCGGGACTGGCCGCTGCTGCTGCTCTGCGGCGCGGCCTGGCTCGGGGTCTACAACCTCGCGCTGAACGCGGCCGAGCAGCGCATCGACGCCGGCACCGCCGCGCTGGTCGTGCAGGTCGGGCCGCTGCTGGTGGCGCTGCTGGCCACCGTGTTCCTCAACGAGAAGATGACCCGCTGGCTGGCGATCGGGATGGTCGTCGGCTTCGTCGGCGTCGTGGTCATCGGCCGCGGCAGCGCCGAGGGCGGTCACGGCGACCTGCTCGGCGTCGGCCTCGCCGGTGTCGCCGCGGTCACCTACGCCATCGGCGTGCTGGCCCAGAAGCCCTTGCTGCGCAGGCTTCCCGGCCTCGAGGTCACCTTCATCGCCTGCCTCGTGGGCGCGGTCGTCTGCACTCCGTGGACCGGTGACCTGGTGCACGTCGTCCGCACCGGCTCCGCCGCCGACCTGGCGTGGATCGCCTACCTCGGCGTCTTCCCGACCGCGATCGCCTTCTCCACCTGGGCGTTCGCGCTGTCGCACACCGACGCGGGCAAGATGGCGCTGACCACCTTCCTGGTGCCGTTCATCGCCACCGCGCTCGCCTGGTTGCTGCTCGACGAGGTGCCGCCGGTGGCCGCGTTCGTCGGCGGGGTGCTGTGCATCGTCGGCGTGCTGCTCACCCGCCGTAGGCCGCGCCCGCGCAGCGGATGAGCGCGGCGGACTCCTGGGCCAGCGCGGCGGCCAGCTGGATGCCGTAGCCGCCCTGGCCGACGTACCAGAAGAACCCGTCGACGGCGTCGTCGAAGCGGGCGACCGGCTCCCCGGACGGGGCGAACGTGCGCAGCCCCGCCCAGGCGGTGCGCACGCTGCGCAAGCCGAGCGTGGTCGCCTCGCCGATGTCGTCGAGCGCGCGGGCGATCGCGAGCTCGTCGGGGCGTGGGTCCCCGGGCGGCTGCCGGGTCTGGTCGGCCGGTGAGCACAGCAGCGCGTCGCCCTCGGGCTTGAAGTACCACCGGTGCCCCACCTCGATGGTGAAGCCGGGACCGGACGCGTCGGCGGTCGGCGCCGCCACGAAGACCGTACGACGACACGCCGCCAGGCCGACCGGCGCAGCGCCGAAGACGCGGGCCACCTCGTCGCCCCAGGCGCCCGCGGCGTCCACGACGACGGGTGCGCGCACGGTGCCGGACGTGGTCTCCACCCGCCAGACCCCGGCCTCCCGGGAGGCGCCGACGACGCGCGCATCGGTGCGCACGACACCACCGCGGGCGCGGAGTCCGCGGGCATAGCCCTGGTGCAGGCCGTGCACGTCGACCGACATCGAGGTGTCGTCGTACGCGGCCAGCTCCAGCCACTCCGGCCGCAGCACGGGATTGACCGAGCGGGCCTCCTCCGGCTGCAGCACGGCGATGCCCGTCGAGCCGGCGAGCTCCTGCACCGCCGGGCCGGTGCC
>DATDNR010000165.1:0-28247 GCA_036518175.1 Marmoricola sp. | reverse complement strand
TCGGGCTGCTCGGCGGGTGGGCGCTGGCCGCCGGCCTGAAGGCGTTGTTCGCACAGTTCGGCCTCGACCTGTCCTCGACGCCGCTGGTCTTCTCCCTGCGCACCGTCATCGTGGCGTACGCCGTCGGCATCGCGATCACCCTGGTGGCGGCGTACCTGCCGGCGCGGCGCGCCTCCCGGATCCCGCCGGTGGCCGCGATGCGTGACGACGTGGCGCTGCCGGAGTCGTCGATCCGCCGGCGGATGCTCACCGGTGCCGGGCTCGGGGTCGTCGGCATCGGGCTGATGGCCAGTGGCCTCGCCGGGTCGGGCGGCAGCGGCGCCACGCTGGTGGGGATCGGCGTCTTCGGCATCCTGGTCGCGGTGGCGTTGATGAGCCCGGTGATCGGGCGGCCGGTGCTGCACGCGCTCGGAGCGGCGTACCGGCGGCTCTTCGGCACCGTCGGCACGCTGGCCACGGAGAACTCGCTGCGCAACCCGCGGCGCACCGCGGCCACGGCGTCGGCGCTGATGATCGGGCTCACCCTGGTGAGCACGATGTCGGTGATCGGCGCGTCGGTGAACGCCTCGATCGAGAGCAGCGTGGACAAGCAGTTCCGCACCGACTACGTGATGACCAACCCGGTCGGCATCCCGTTCTCCGCCCGCTTCGCCGAGCAGGCGCGCCGGCTCGACGGGGTCGGCTCCGTCGCGGAGATGCAGTACCTGCCCGCGAAGGTGGGCCGCAGCTCGTCGATGGTCGTGGCCGCCGATGCGAGCAGGCTCGCCGCGGTGTTCCACCTCAAGGTGAGGCAGGGCACGCTCGACCTCGGCCGGGGCCAGGTCGCCCTGTCGCAGAAGGGAGCCACGGCCCACCACGCGCGCATCGGCGACCACCTGACCCTCGCCTTCCCCAGCGGCAGGCAGCGGGT
This sequence comes from Marmoricola sp., assembly GCA_036518175.1. Lineage (GTDB taxonomy): Bacteria > Actinomycetota > Actinomycetes > Propionibacteriales > Nocardioidaceae > Marmoricola. Next base: position 27,337 of record DATDNR010000165.1, on the reverse strand, counting down.
CGAGGTGGCCGGCATCTACGCCGACTCCGTGGTGCTCAGCCAGCCGCTGGCACCGCTGTCGCTGGTGAGTGACGCGCACCTGCCCCGCTTCGACAACACCGTGGCGGTCAACGCCGCACCGGGCGCCTCGCTGTCCGCGGTCGGCCAGGAGCTGCGCCGGCTGGTCAAGGACGTCCCGACGGTCAACGTGCAGTCCAAGGCGGAGTTCTCCCAGGCCCAGCGGGCCCAGGTCGACCAGCTGCTGTACCTGATCTACGGGCTGCTCGGGCTGGCCATTGTGATCGCGGTGCTGGGCATCGTGAACACCCTCGCGCTCAGCGTGATCGAGCGCACCCGCGAGGTCGGGCTGCTGCGCGCGGTCGGTCTCAGCCGCCGTCAGCTGCGCCGGATGGTGCGGCTGGAGGCGATCGCCATCGCGGTGCTCGGCGCCGTGCTCGGCATCGTGATGGGCCTCGGCTTCGGTGTCGTGCTGCAGCGGGCGGTGGCCGACCAGGGCATCACCGACCTGGCGATCCCGGGCGTGCGGCTGGTCGCCTTCGTGGTCGTCGCCGCGGTCGTCGGCGTGCTCGCTGCGGTCTTCCCGGCCCGGCGCGCGGCGAGGCTCAACGTGTTGCAGGCGATCACCACCGAGTAGCTCACACCGAGTAGCTCACCAGTACGGCGGGCGGCGGTCCCCCCACGGGGCCGCCGCCTCGACCTGCGCGGCGACCGAGAGCAGCGTCGCCTCCTCGCCCGGCCGCGCCGCCAGCATCACGCCCACGGGAAGGCCGGCCGCGGTCCAGTGCAGCGGCAGCGACACCGCCGGGCTGCCGGTGACGTTCCACATCGAGGTGTAGGGCGTGAACCGCTTCTGCGCCTCGAAGTCCGCTGCCGGGTCCTCGTCGTCGCGGATCGCCCCGACCGGCAGCGGCGGCACCGCGAGCGTCGGTGTGAGCACCAGGTCGTACGGCGCCAGCGCCGCCAGCGTCCGCGCCGCCACACGGCGCAATTCGCCGACCGCCAGCCCGAACGCCGGGCCGCTCACCGCCTCTCCCCGCTCACCGAGCCAGCGGGTCAGCGGGCGGATCCGTTGCCGGGCGACCTCGGGCAGCGGCACGGTCGAGAGGGCGGTCAGCACCGCCCAGCAGGTCTCGAAGACCGGCACCGCCTCGGCGGGCAGCGGCACCGGCACGTCCTCCACCTCGTGGCCGAGCGACTCCAGCAGCCGGCTGGCGTCCTCCCACGCACGCACGCACTCCGGGTCGATCTCGCTCTCGGCGATCACCGGCTGCACGAAGCGCGCCACCCGGAGTCGGCCGGGCTCACGGTCACACGCGGCGAGGAAGGGCTCCGGCTCCGACGGCGCCCAGAACGGGTCGCCGACGGCCCGGCCGGCCATCACGTCGAGCATGGCCGCGGCGTCGCGGACGGTCCGGGCCAGGGGGCCGTTGGTGGCCAGGCCGACGGGGTCGCCGTACATCGGCGCGGACGAGATGCGCCCCCGGGTCGGCTTGAGCCCCACCAGCCCGCAGCAGCTGGCCGGGATGCGGATCGACCCGCCGCCGTCCGATCCCTGGGCGACCGGCACCAGCCCTCCGGCGACGGCCGCCGCCGCTCCTCCGCTCGAGCCACCGGCCATCCGGGTGGTGTCCCACGGCGTGACCGCCGGCGGCGCGCCGTCGGGCTCGGTGTAGCAGGGCGAGCCGAACTCGGGGGCGCTGGTCTTGCCGAGACTGACCATGCCGGCCCGCTCGATCCTCAGCACCACCTCGTCGCTGACCTCGGGCACGTGGTCGGCGAAGACGGCAGAGCCGAACGTCGTGCGGGTGCCGGCAGTCATGTTCAGGTCCTTGACCGCGGTCGGCACGCCGGCCAGCGGCCCGTCACCGGCGGCCGCCGCCTGGCGGGCGCGGTCGGCCGTGACGGTCACGAAGGCGCCCAGTGTCTGGTTCATCGCCTCGATGCGGGCCAGGTAGAGCTCGACGAGCTCGACGGTCGTGGTCTCCCCGGAGCGGATCGCGGCGCCCTGCTCCAGCGCGGTCAGGTCGTGCAGCTCGGCCATGACCGCGAACCTACCGGGGCTCAGTCCGATCGGCGCTCGTGGTGGCGGCGCAGACCGAAGGTGAGTCCGTCGAGGAGGGCGCACCAGGAGGCCTCCACGACGTTCGCCCCGCAACCCACGGTGACCCAGGACGACGCCCCGTCGGAGGTCTCGATGAGCACCCGGGTGATCGCGTCGGTGCCGTGCCCCTGGTCGAGGATGCGGACCTTGTAGTCGATCAGCTGGAACTTGCCGACCTCGGGGTAGAGCTGCTCGATCGCCTGGCGCAGCGCGTGGTCGAGGGCGTTGACCGGCCCGTTGCCCTCGCCGGTGACCACGACACGGGCGCCACCGGCCATCAGCTTCACCGTCGCCTCGGAGATCGCCTCGGCGTGGGGCCGGGTCTCGGTGATCACCCGCCACGACTCCACCTCGAAGTACGACGGCCGCACGCCCTCGACCTCCTCGACGAGCAGCAGCTCGAAGGACGCGTCGGCCGCCTCGAAGGTGTAGCCACGGGACTCCAGCTGCTTGACCCGCGCGGTGACCCTGTCGACGAGGTCGCGGTCGCCGGAGAGGTCGAACCCGAGCTCGCGACCCTTCAGCTCGATCGAGGCGCGGCCGGCCATGTCGGAGACCAGCAGCCGCATGTCGTTGCCGACACCGGCGGGGTCCATGTGCTGGTAGAGGCTCGGGTCGACCTTGATCGCGCTGGCGTGCAGTCCCGCCTTGTGCGCGAAGGCGCTGGTCCCGACGTACGGCTGCCGGGCCGCCGGCGGCACGTTGGTGACCTCCGCGACGGCGTGCGCGATCCGGGTGGCCTCGTGCAGCAGGCCGTCGGGCAGCACCCGGCGACCGAGCTTGAGCTCCAGGTTGGCGACCACGTTGACCAGGTCGGCGTTGCCGGTGCGCTCGCCGTAGCCGTTGATGCAGCCCTGCACGTGCGTGGCCCCGGCGTCCACCGCGGCGAGCGTGTTCGCCACCGCACAGCCGGTGTCGTTGTGGCAGTGGATGCCGACCTTCAGCCCGGTGCCGGCCGCCACGACCTGGTGCACGTCGTCGACCACGTCGGCCACCCGGCCCGGCAGCATTCCGCCGTTGGTGTCGCACAGGGCGACGACCTCGGCGCCGGCCTCCGCGGCGGTGCGGAGCACCTCCAGGGCATAGCCGCGGTTGGCGCGGTGTCCGTCGAAGAAGTGCTCGGCGTCCAGGAAGACCCGCTGGCCCTCCGCGCGCAGGTGCTCGATGGTGTCGCGGATCATCGCGAGGTTCTCGGCCAAGGTGGTGCGCAGGGCCAGCTCGACGTGCCGGTCGTGCGACTTCGCCACCAGGGTGACCACGCCGGCGCCCGAGTCGCGCAGCGCCGCGACCAGCGGGTCGTCGGCCGCCCGCGCGCCGGCACGCCGGGTGGCCCCGAACGCGGCGAGCTCGGCGTGCTCGAGCCGCAGCTCCTCGCGGGCGCGGCGGAAGAAGTCGGTGTCCTTGGGGTTCGCACCCGGCCAGCCGCCCTCGATGTAGCCGACGCCGAGCCCGTCGAGCTGTCGGGCGATCGCGAGCTTGTCCTGCACCGAGAGGTTCAGCCCCTCCTGCTGGGCGCCGTCGCGCAGGGTGGTGTCGTAGACGTGGAAGGCATCGTTCATGTCGGTCGTTCCTCGGCTCTGGACGTCGTCAGGCAACAAAAAAACCTCCCGTCGGACGAGAGGTTGGCGCGGCGGGGGTCCCGTCGCGCTAGCTGATGATGATCACTGCCTGCACGAGCTCGAGTCTGCCACAGCAGGCCCGGCCGTGGGACGCCCGTCCCACGATCCGGCCTACAGCGCCTCGACCACGCGGCTGAGGAAGCCGTGGCTCCAGGGTGCGGACGGCTGCGGCGACCAGCTCGGCCCCGACGCCGAGAGCGCCACGACCAGCACCACGGCAGCGCCCAGCACGAGGGCGACCACGACGAGAGCGGCCGAGGACTCCCCACCGAGGGCGCGCGTGCCCCGGCGACCCATCTCGCGCACCCGCGCGGAGCCGGGCCCCCACCACAGCGCCAGCACGTACGCCGCGCCGACCACCAGCACGCCCCCGACGAGGGGCACGCCGAAGAGCTTCTCGATGAAGCCCACCGCGATCGCCACCAGCACCGACCAGCCGAGCAGCAGCACCGTGCCGACGAGGCTGATCACCAGGTAGAGCGGCAACCCCAGGGTCGAGGCGGGCACGTCGTACCAGCGGGTCCGGCCGCGCAGCCGCTGCCGGCGGGCGTGCCGCTCGGCGGTGACCGAGGCCAGCCGCAGCAGGGCCACCAGCGCGGCGAGGACCGCTCCGCCGAGGTAGGGCGCGAAACCGACCAGCGCCGCGCCGAGCAGCCCGATGCCGAGCAGCGCCAGCCGCTGCCGGCGGGGGCGGGCGGGACCGGGCGGCGCGCCCGGTGGCTGCTGCCACGGCTCCGGGTGCTCCTCCTCGGCGACGGGCCAGGCGGCGGCCCGGTCGGAGACGGCCGGCAGCGGACGGGTCGGTGGCTCGCCCCAGGGGGCGTCCTCGCGCACAGGGTCCGGTGCCACCGGGCGGGTGGTCGGTTCGACCAGCTCGGTCGGCGCGGCGGAGTCGCCACCGTGGGCCAGTGCCATCGGCATGGTCCACTCCTCGTCCACCGCCGAGGGGCGGTGCGGCTGCAACGGCTGGGTCAGGCCGGTTTGCAGGCCGGCGTGCAGGTCCGCGAGCACCGGGCGGTCGAGGGGCTCGGGCGCCAGGGCCGAGGCGAGGAGGGGGCGCAGCGAGTCGGGCACATCGGACAGGTCGGACTCCCCGCGCCGGGCCCGGTCCATGATCGCCATCGCCGGGCCCCGGCCGTAGGGGCTGCGCCCCGTGGCCGCGAAGACGACGGTGGCGGCCCAGGCATGCACGTCGGCGGCGGGGGTGGGCTCGTCGCCGTACAGGATCTCGGGGGCCAGGTAGCCGGGGGTCCCCAGCAGGAAGCCGGTGGCCGTGAGCCGCGGGTCCTCGGCGAGCCGGGCGAGGCCGAAGTCGATCAGGACCGGGTTGCGGCCCTCCATCAGCACGTTGGAGGGCTTCACGTCCCGGTGCAGCACTCCGACCCGGTGCACGGCCAGCAACGCCTCGGCGAGACCCGTGGCGAGCACCCTCAGGTCGGCCTCGTCGAGCGGCCCGTGCTCGCGCACCTCCTGGTACAGCGACAGGCCGGGCACGTAGCGGGTGGCCACGAACGGCACCGGCCCGAACGGGTCGGCGTCGACGATCTCGGCGATCCGCGGCGAGGTGACCCGACGCAGCGATCCGACCTCCTGGGCGAGCCGCTGGCGCGCCTCCTCGTCGCCGACGATGTGGGGGCGCAGCACCTTCAGCGCCACCCGCGGAGCGTGCGGGTCGTCCACGCGTTGGGCGAGGTGCACCACGCCCATGCCGCCCTCGCCGATCACGGTCAGCAGGCGGTAGTCGCCGACGTACCTGTCGTCGGCGGAGTCAGCCGTGGTCACCCTTTCGAGGCTATCCGGCCCGGGCCGCCAGGTCACACCACGCGGTGCATCCACCCGAAGGTGTCCTCCGCCCGGCCGAACTGGATGTCGACCAGCTCCTGACGGATCCGCATGGTCAGCTCGCCGCCCTCCTCGTCGCCGGTGGCAGAGGGGGCCTCGCCGCCGTCCCAGAGCAGCCTGCCCACGGGGGTGACGACGGCCGCGGTGCCGCACGCGAAGACCTCGGTGATCTCACCGCTGGCGACACCCTCGCGCCACTCGTCGATGGAGATCCTCCGCTCCTCGACCGGGTGGCCCATCTTGCCGGCCAGCTCGATGATCGCGCTGCGGGTGATGCCCTCGAGGATGGTGCCGGTCTCGGGGGTGACGATGTGGCCGTCGGCGTGGACGAAGTACATGTTCATCCCGCCGAGCTCCTCGACGAAGCGGCCCTCCTGGGCGTCGAGGAAGACCACCTGGTCGCAGCCGTGCCCCATGGCCTCCTGCTGCGCCACCAGCGAGCTGGCGTAGTTGCCGCCGGTCTTCGCGGCGCCCATGCCGCCTCGCCCCGCGCGCGTGTACTCCTCGGTGAGCCACAACGTCACCGGGCGCACCCCGCCCTTGAAATAGGCCCCCGCCGGGCTGGCGATCACCATGAACGTCACGTGCCGGGACGGGCGCACGCCGAGGAACGCCTCGCTGGCGATCATGAACGGCCGCACGTAGAGGCTCTTCTCGCCGGTCGGCTCGGGCACCCAGCGCTGGTCGACCTCGACGAGGGCGTCGACGGCCTGCACGAAGTCGTCGGGCTCGAGCACCGGCAGCGCGAGCCGGCCGCTGGAGCGCACCATCCGCTGGGCGTTCTCCTCCGGGCGGAAGGTCCACACCGAGCCGTCGTCATGCCGGTAGGCCTTCATGCCCTCGAAGATCTCCTGGGCGTAGTGCAGCACCGCCGTGGCCGGGTCGAGGGTGAGCGGCCCGTACGGCGTGATCCGCGCTGCGTGCCAGCCGTCCTCGGGCGTCCACTCGACCGTCAGCATGTGGTCGGTGAAGTGCATGCCGAAACCGGGGTTGGCCAGGATCTCGGCCAGCTCCGCATCGCTGCGGGGGCTCTCCGTGAGGGTCGTGCGGATGTCCATGGAGTGCAGGTTATCGCTCATGCGGCGCACTTCCGGTGCGCTCCCCCGCCCTGCCTCTCTGCTGCGGCTTCAGCCGGCCAGTCGCGCGGCGACGGCGTCACCGGTCTCGGCGGTCCTCCGTGCCACGCCCGGCTGCCGCGAGGCGAGGTCGTCGACCACGGCCTGCTCCACGGCGCGGGCGGCCTCGTCGAGACCGAGGTGCTCGAGCAGCAGGCCGGTGGAGAGGATCGCGGCGGTCGGGTCGGCCTTCTGCTGCCCGGCGATGTCGGGGGCCGAGCCGTGCACGGGCTCGAACATGCTGGGTGCGGTGCGGTCGGGGTTCACGTTGCCGCTGGCGGCCAGCCCGATGCCCCCCGTCACGGCCGCGGCCAGGTCGGTGATGATGTCGCCGAACAGGTTGTCGGTGACGATCACGTCGAAGCGGGCCGGATCGTTGACCATGAAGATCGTCGCCGCGTCGATGTGCAGGTAGTCGACGGTGACGTCCGGGAACTCGGTGGCCGCCTGCTGCACCAGCCGGGACCACACCGCGCCGGCGTGCACCAGCACGTTGGTCTTGTGCACCAGGGTCAGCCGCCCGCGGCGCCGCTGTGCCCGGCGGAAAGCGTCCCGCACCACGCGCTCGACCCCGAAGGCCGTGTTGACGCTGACCTCGGTGGCCACCTCGGCGGGCGTGCCGACCCGCAGGGCACCCCCGTTGCCGGTGTAGGGGCCCTCGGTGCCCTCGCGGACGACCACGAAGTCGACCTCCCCCGGGTCCGCCAGCGGCGAGGCCGCGCCGGGGAAGATGCGCGACGGCCGGAGGTTGACGTAGTGGTCGAGCTCGAAGCGCAGCCGCAGCAGCAGCCCGCGCTCGAGGAGTCCCGGCGGCAGGTTCGGGTCACCGGGCCTGCCGCCCACGGCACCGAGCAGGATCGCGTCCTGCCCGCGGATCTCCCCCAGCACGCTCTCCGGCAGCACCTCGCCGGTGCGCAGGTAGCGCTCCGCTCCCAGCTCGTAGCGCGTGGGCTCGAGCTTCACCCCGGGAGGGACCGCCTGCTCGAGCACCTTGAGGGCCTCGGCGGTGACCTCCGGTCCGATGCCGTCACCGGGGATGACGGCGAGCTTCAGGGTCCGGTCCTCCGGCTTGTCATCCGTGCTGTTCTCCTGCGGCATGCGAGGAGGCTAGTTGTCGTCGGGCCGCAGACCGCCGTTGTCTCGCAGGTCAAGCGCGGCCTGCAGAGCGTCGTTGCTGTAGCGGCTCTCCGGGTTGTGCCGGGCGGGGCCCCAGTCGGGGTACATGTCGTACATCGTCTTCTCTTCCTTCACAGATGGTCGTCTTGTCGGCGAACGCTCCGTGAGCAGGCGAGGGACGGACCGGCTCGGGACGCGGGTCACGCGTCGACATCGAGGGTGCGTCGAGAGAAGGATCGCGATGGGATCTTCGCTGCTCGCTCGCGGAGGTTCGTAAGCCGTCGGCGGGAGACGCCGGAACTCCGCGGCGAGGTGGCCTACTTAACAGGCCTCGCCGCGGCGGCGAATAAGTACGAAGTTCCTCCGCATGATGCGCTCACGCTACGCGAGGTGCCCGGGCCGGCGCCGGGAGATTCGCGGGATGTCCCGCATCCCGAGACGACAGTCCGGCAAGCGGAACGCGCCCGACGGTTTGCGAGACTCACCACATGAGCGCGCCTCCCGAGCTGCCGGGCATCGTCTCCCGTGCCTTCGACGTCTCCCGCCGGGCCGGTTACGTCTCCTTCTGCCGCAACGAGACCGGCCGGTTGCTGGCAGCGCTGGCCGCCACCCGCGCGGGCACGCTCGCGGAGTTCGGCACCGGTTGTGGCGTCGGTACGGCGTGGTTGCGCTCCGGGGTGCGCGGGGAGACGCAGATCCTCACCGCCGAGCGCGACGCCCGGCTGGCGAAGGCGGCGGCGGAGATCTTCACCGACGACGCGCAGGTCGAGGTGGTCGCCGCGGACTGGTCGACGTTGCGCGACAAGGGCCCCTTCTCGCTGCTCTTCCTCGACGCGCACGAGTCCGGCGGCTTCTCGGCCGACGGCGTGGTCGACCTCGTCGAGGCGGGCGGCATCGTGGTGCTCGACGACTTCAACCCCTGCGAGTCCTGGCCGCCGGTGACCGCCGGCCGTGTCGACGTGGTGCGCGAGCAGTGGCTGACCGACGAGCGCTTCACCGCCGCCGAGGTGATGGTCGCCGCCGACGCCGCGGTGCTGATCGCGACCAAGCGCTGATCCCCCCGCATCAACCCAGGGGCAGCTCCATGCCCTCCTCCTCCGGCAGCACGACCTGCTCGATCATCGCCTCGATCTTGTGCGTCGGCAGCGCCACGGCCATCGCCCAGTAGTAGATGATCAGGCTGAACACCGCGACGACGAGCATGTCCCAGCCGAGGCCGAAGACCTGGTGGGCGGGCACGGTTGCGCCGTTCTCGGTCTTGGTCGGGCCGAAGTCGCTGAAGTAGACGATCAGCCCCATGCCGATCAGGTACGCCGGCAGCCAGGAGGCGGCCCGCCAGTCCATCGGGGTGGGATGGTCGTTGAGGTGCAGGCCGCGGCTGAGTGCGAGGATCACGTAGCCGATCAGGATCGCCACGCCGAGCTTCCAGTCGGTGTCCCAGCCCGACCACAGGATGATCAGCCCCGACACCGCGAACGCGACCGGGCCGAGGATCTCCGCGCCCGGCAGCCGGTAGGGCCGGTGCACGTCCGGCAGCCGCCTGCGGAAGACGCCCATCGAGAGCGGCGCGCCGGCGTACATCAGCACCGACGCGCTGGTGATCAGGCCGACCAGCGACTGCCAGCTGGGGAAGGGCAGGAAGCAGATGCAGCCGGTGACGAAGGCGGCGAGCAGGCCCACCCAGGGCACCGCGCGCTGGTTGGTCCACTCGAAGACCGACGGCACGTAGCCGTTGCGGGACAGACCGTAGGCGACCCGGGAGCTGCCCGTGGTGTAGATCAGGCCGGTGCCACCGGGCGAGATGATCGCGTCGGCGTAGAGGACCGCGGCGAGCCAGCCGAGGCTGAGCAGCGTGGCGAGCTCGGCGAACGGCCCGGTGAAGACCGTGTAGTAGGCCTGCGAGCTGTTGTCCACCCACGTCTTGCCGATGGCGGAGGCCGGAAGCGCGAAGAGGAAGGTCACCTGCAGCGCGATGTAGATGACCATCCCGATCAGGATCGAGCCGATGATGGCGAACGGGACGTCCCGGCGCGGGTTGGCGCTCTCGCCCGCGAGCTGGTCGGCCTGCTCGAAGCCGAGGTAGGAGAAGATGATGCCGCCGGTGGACACCGCGGCGAGGATGCCCTTGAGGCCATCGGGAGCGAATCCGTTGGCGGCGTGCAGGTTCGAGGTGTTGAAGCTGGCGAAGGCCAGCACCAGGATGGTCAGCAGCGGGATGGCCACCTTCCACCAGGTGGCGGCGCTGTTGGTGGCGGCGAGCTTCTTGACCCCCAGGAAGTTGATCGCGGTCATCACCGCCATGATGATCACCGCGACGACGATCCCGGTCGGGGTCAGCACGCCGGTCTTGGGGTCCAGCCAGCTGTTGGCGAAGCTGTAGTGCTGGGCGTAGGTGATCATCGCGGAGACCTCGATGGGCGCCACGGTGGCCGCCTGCAACCAGGAGAACCAGCCGAACGAGGCTCCCGCGACGCCACCGAAGGCGTAGTGCGGGAAGCGTGCGGTGCCACCGGAGACCGGGAACATCCCGCCGAGCTCCGCGTGCACCAGGGCCAGCACGAGGATGGCGAGGCCGCCGATCACCCAGGAGATGATCGCCGCCGGGCCTGCGGCCATCAGGCCCTTCTGCGCCCCGAACAGCCAGCCGGAGCCGATGATCGACCCCATCGAGGCCCAGAGGAGGCCGATGAGCCCGACCTCGCGCTTGAGATGACTTGACCGCCTGGGGGTCTGCGCGCTGGGCGCGCCACTGGTGACCGACATGTCCACACGACCTCTCGCCGCTGACGGACGACTGATCCGGTCGGGTCAGCAGTCTCAGGGTAAACAGGCGCCACGGTTCGCGCGAGCGGCTCAGAGCAAGTCCAGAGCCGGCGCTGCGGAGGTGGGGGTTCAGGCGAGCCTGACGGTCGTCGCGGCCTCCGCATCGACCTCTTGCGCGATGCGCTCGAGCAGGTCGGCGGGGATCGCGGAGTCGATCGACACCGCCATCAGCGCCCGCCCGCCCCGGCTGTCGCGGGCGACCTGCATGCCGGCGATGTTGATCCCCGCGTCGCCCAGCATCCGGCCCATGGTCCCGATCACGCCGGGACGGTCCGCATAGGTCAGGAACGCGAGGTGTTCGGTCGGCTCGATGTCGACCGGGAACCCGTTGACCTCGACCAGGCGCTCACGCTGGGCGATCCCGACGAGGGTGCCGCTGACCGAGACCTGCGAACCGTCCAGCAGCGTGCCTCGCACGGTGACGAGGTTGCGATGGTCGGGGCTGTCGGGGTCGGTGACCAGGCGTACGGCGGTCCCCCGCTCGGCGGCCAGCAGCGGGGCGTTCACGTAGCTGACCTGTTCCTCGACGACGTCGCCGAAGACGCCCTTGAGTGCGGACAGCTCGAGGACCTTGACGTCGAAGGCGGTGATCTCGCCGCGCACCTCGACGTCGAGCGCCTGGGCGACCTCACCGGCCATCGCGGTGAAGATGCGCCCGAGCATCTCGGCCAGCGGAACACCGGCACGCACCTCCTCGGCGATCACGCCGCCCTGCACGTTGACCGCGTCGGGCACCAGCTCGCCGTGCAGCGCCAGGCGCACCGAGCGCGCCACGGCGAGACCGGCCTTCTCCTGGGCCTCGGCCGTGGCGGCTCCCAGGTGCGGCGTCGCGACGACGTTGTCGAGCTCGAGCAGCGGGCTGTCGGTGCACGGCTCCTCGGCGAAGACGTCGAGGGCGGCGGCGGCGATGCGCCGGGTCTTGAGGGCGTCGTACAGCGCCTGCTCGTCGACGATCCCGCCACGTGCCGTGTTGACCAGCACCAGCTCCGGCTTCGCCCGGGCGAGCCGGTCGGCGTCGATGAGCCCGATGGTCTCGGGCGTGCGGGGCAGGTGCACGGTCACGAAGTCGGCCTGCTCCATGAGCTCGTCCAGCGCGACCATGCGCACCCCCATCTGCGCCGCGCGCCCGGCCTGCACGTAGGGGTCGTGCGCGATCACGTGCATGCCGAAGGCGCTCAGCCGCTGCACCACCAGGGCCCCGACCCTGCCGAGGCCCACGACGCCCACCGTCTTGCCGGACAGCTCGACCCCGCAGAACGCCGAGGTGCGCCACCCACCCTGACGGAGCGCCTCGTGGGCGGGCACGATGTGGCGCGCGGCTGCGATCATCAGGCCGATGGTGAGCTCGGCGGCGCTCACGACGTCGGCGCTCGGCGCGTTGACCACCATCACGCCGTTGTGGGTGGCGGTGCGCAGGTCGATGTTGTTCAGGCCCACGCCTGCCCGCGCCACCACCCGGAGGCGCGGCGACGCCGCCAGCAGCTCGGCATCGACCCGGGTCGCGGACCTGACGACGAGAGCGTCGGCGGAGGCCGCCCGGCGCAGCAGCTCGACGCGGTCGCACCCGTCGCAGCCCCGGACGTCGAAGTCCTGCTCGAGCGCCGCGACGGCGGCAGGGCTGAGCTCCTCGGCGATCAGCACGACAGGCTTGGCCACAGCGCATTCCCGATGGGTCGACGGATTCTCGGAGCACGACGCTGTGCCGGCGGCCAGCCTACCCGCTCGGTGACTGCCTCACCGCGGTATCCGCTTCCTGCGGCCAGACGTACTCCAGGTCGTCGGCGACGTCGGGGAACAGCGCGCGGTAGTGGTCAGGATCCTTGCGCAGCAGGTTCGACCGGTGGCTGCGGTGGAACTCGGCGTCACCGAGCCACGCGGGCACGGCGCCCGCCTCGACCAGCTCCTCCTGCGAGCGCACCGGATCGATCCCCAGCCGCAGCAGCTCGTCGCGGATCGTGGCGGCCACCGTGTCACCGAAGCCCCGGGCGCTCCAGACCTCGCAGCAGGTCAGGGCGTAGCGACCCAGCGCCTCCTCGTGGCCGCGCCACATCCGCACGGCCGGATGGTGCCGCCAGCCGTAGCCGGGAACGGTCAGCCCGCGCAGCACCTGCAGCGCCTCGACGCGCTGCTTGCCGAGCCGGCGCTGGTCGAGCGCCTCCGCGGAGCGCCGGAAGTCGGGGTAGGGCAGGAAGGTCTGCACGCGGCACTCAGCGGGCGCAGCCGTCGCGACCGCAGGCCTGCAACGGCACCACGTCGGACCAGGTCTCGATCTCCATGTCGTGTACAACCCGCGTCGCGATGGCCTTGTTCCACCGATGTGCCGCACCGTCGCGGCCTCACCGGCGGCGAAGCCGGCGAAAATGACGGGCGCAAATGCGGGGGCGACTGACAGGCTGACCCGGTGCACCTCGTCTCCGACCGTCTGGTCCTGCGCCCGTGGCGTATCGAGGAAGCCGACCGGCTTCTCGACATCCAGAGCCGGCTGGAGGTGATGCGCTGGCTCGGTGACGGACCACCGGTGCTCCTGGAGTCCGCGGACCAGGCACGGCGACGCATCGAGCGCTACCGCGAGCTGAGCTCGGAGCCACCGATGGGCTTGTGGGCGCTCGAGGTGCGCGAGACAGGGGTGGTCGCCGGCACCGCCATGCTGATCCCGTTGTCCGACGAGACCGACAGCGACGTCGAGGTGGCCTGGCACCTGCATCCCGACTCCTGGGGGCACGGCTACGCCACCGAGGCGGCGCGGGCCCTGCTCGCAGAGGGCTTCGCCGCAGGGCTGCCCGAGATCTACGCGCTGACCCACCTCGACAACGACCGGTCCATCGCTGTCTGCCAGCGCCTCGGCATGGAGGATCTCGGCGTCCGTGAGACGCCGTGGTACCAGGGCCAGTGGCGGGTCTTCTGCAGCCGGTCGGGCCGCGTCCCCGAGTGACCCCCTGAGTCCCTCGGGGCCACCTCAGGGGTGAGATCGGCGGCCTCCCCGATGTGCGCACACCCGCGTGCACGCGAGGCTCGGCGCATGATCGAAGTCCAGTCGCTGACCAGGAAGTACGGCGGCTTCACCGCCGTCGACGACATCACCTTCACCGCCCGCCCCGGGCGGGTCACCGGCTTCCTCGGGCCCAACGGTGCCGGCAAGTCCACGACGCTCCGCGTCCTCGTCGGCCTCACCTCGCCCACGAGCGGCCGCGCGAGCGTGCTGGGGCGACGGTACGGCGACCTCCCCAACCCCGGACGCCAGGTCGGCGTGCTCCTCGACGCCTCGGCGCAGCACGCCGGCCGCACCGGCCGGGAGATCCTCTCCCTCGCCCAGCGGCTGATGGGCCTGCCGCCCCGGCGGGTCGGGGACATGCTGCACCGCGTCGGCCTGACCGAGGCCGAGGCCGACCGGAGGGTGCGCAACTACTCGCTGGGCATGCGGCAGCGCCTCGGCGTGGCCGCCGCGCTCATCGGTGAACCGCAGGTGCTGGTGCTCGACGAACCCGCCAACGGCCTGGACCCGGCAGGCATCCGGTGGATGCGGGACCTGCTGCGCGGCTTCGCCGACGACGGCGGGACCGTGCTGCTCTCCTCGCACCTGCTGCACGAGATCGAGGTGATCGCGGACGACATCGTGGTCATCGGCCGAGGGCGGATCGTCGCTCAGGGCACCAAGTCGGAGCTCCTCCGGGCGGGCGGCACCGTCGTGCGCGGCAAGGACCCCCATCATCTCGTCCGGGCCCTCGAGGCCGCCGGCATCGAGTGGACCCCGGGAGCCAACGGGGCCGTGCACACCGACACCACTCCGGAGGCGGTCGGCAGGGCCGCCCTCGCGGCCGGCGTACCCCTCGTCGAGCTGCGCCCCGCCGACGGCGCCGGCCTGGAGGACATGTTCCTCGAGCTCACTGCCGAAACCCAGCGGGAAGGAGCCGCAGCATGACCAGCAGGACCGTGGAGGCGCCCGCCGCCACCCAGCCGACCGCGCACCACCGGCCGATCCCGATGACCCGGATCCTCGGCGTCGAGCTGCGCAAGATGTTCGACACCCGGTCCGGCTTCTGGCTGCTGGCCAGCATCGGTGTCTGCGCCGTGCTGGCGACGGCAGCGGTCATCCTCTTCGCGCCGCGGGCCGAGCTCACCTACGAGACCTTCGCGACCGCGATCGGCTTCCCGATGGCGGTGGTCCTGCCGATGGTCGCGATCCTCTCGGTGACCAGCGAGTGGAGCCAGCGCACCGGTCTGACCACCTTCACGCTGGTGCCGTCACGGGCCAGGGTGATCGTGGCGAAGCTCGTCGACGCGGTGGCGATCGGGGTGGCCTCCATGCTGGTGGCCGGAGCGGTCGGAGCCGTCGGCAACGTGCTCGGCACGGCGATCGCCGGAGTCGAAACCAGTTGGAACGTCTCCCTCGCCGACTACGCGATGATCATCCTCGCGAACGTGCTCGGCATGCTGGTCGGCTTCATGCTCGGCGTGCTGTTCCGCAGCTCCGCCGCGGCGATCGTGGCGTACTTCGTCTTCTCGCTGCTGCTGCCGACGGTCTCCGGCGCGCTGTCCAGCACCCAGGGGTGGTACCGCCACGCGATGCCGTGGTTCGACTTCAACCACGCGCAGTCGGCGCTGTTCAACGGCGTCCCCGACGCGGACGAGTGGGCACACCTCGGCACCGCCGGCCTGATCTGGCTGGTCGCTCCGCTGGCGATCGGCCTCTGGCTGCTGATGCGCTCCGAGGTGAAGTAGCCCGACCCGGGGGGCCACTGGCCGGGCTCAGCGCGACGCGGTGCCCTCGGTGTAGTCCGAGTCGTGCGACTTCACCCAGCTCATCAGCTTGCGCAGCTCCCGGCCGGTGGCCTCGATCGGGTGCTGCTCAGCCTTGGCGCGCAGCTCCTTGAACTCCTTGGCGCCGTTGTCCTGGTCGGTGATGAACCGCTCGGCGAAGGAGCCGTTCTTGATGTCCTCCAGGACCGCGAGCATGTTCTCCTTCACGTGCGGGTCGATCACCCGCGGCCCGGAGACGTAGTCGCCGTACTCGGCGGTGTCGGAGACCGACCAGCGCTGCTTGGCGATGCCGCCCTCGTACATCAGGTCGACGATCAGCTTCAGCTCGTGCAGGCACTCGAAGTAGGCGACCTCCGGCTGGTAGCCGGCCTCGGTCAGCACCTCGAAGCCGTACTGCACCAGCTGGCTCATGCCGCCGCACAGCACCGCCTGCTCGCCGAAGAGGTCGGTCTCGGTCTCCTCGGTGAAGGTGGTCCTGATGCCGCCGGCGCGCAGGCCGCCGATGCCCTTGGCGTAGGACAGCGCGAGGTCCCAGGCCTTGCCGGAGGCGTCCTTCTCCACCGCGACGAGCACGGGCACGCCGCGGCCGTCGACGTACTCGCGCCGGACCAGGTGTCCCGGCCCCTTGGGAGCGACCATGAACACGTCGACGCCCTCGGGCGGCGTGATGTAGCCGAAGCGGATGTTGAAGCCGTGCCCGAAGACCAGGGTGTCGCCGGGGGTCAGGTTCGGCTCGATCGACTCGGCGTACACCTTCCGCTGCACGTGGTCGGGGGTGAGGATGACGATCACCTCGGCCTCCTCGACCGCCTCGGCCGGGGTGAGCACCCGCAGGCCCTCGGCCTCGGCCTTGGCGCGGCTCCTCGACCCCTCGGGCAGCCCGACCCGCACGTCGACGCCGGAGTCGCGGAGGGACAGCGCGTGCGCGTGCCCCTGGCTGCCGTAACCGATGACGGCGACGTGCTTGCCCTGGATCAGGGACAGGTCGGCGTCGTCGTCGTAGAACATCTCAGCCACGTGGGCTCTCCTTCTTATGTTGGTTCCGTGTGGAAGTCAGGCCGACTGCGGGACCGGTACGGCGACCGGGCGCGCGGTGCGCTCGGTGATGGACCTGCTGCCCCGTCCGATGGCGACCATCCCCGACTGCACCAGCTCGCGGATCCCGAACGGCTCGAGCACACGCAGGCAGTCGGTGAGCTTGTCGGCGTTGCCGGTGACCTCGATGGTGACGGCGTCCGGCGCCACGTCGACCACCTTGGCCTTGAAGAGCTGCACGGCGTCGAGCACCTGGCCGCGGGTGTCGGCATCGGCCCGGACCTTGACGAGCAGCAGCTCGCGCTCGACGGCGTCACGCGGCTCCAGCTCGACGATCTTGATCACCTCGACGAGCTTGTTCAGCTGCTTGGTGACCTGCTCCAGCGGCGAGTCCTCGACGTTGACCACGATGGTCATCCGGGAGATCTCCGGGTGCTCGGTCGGGCCCACCGCGAGCGAGTGGATGTTGTAGCCGCGCCGGCTGAACAGCGCAGCGATCCGGGTGAGCACGCCGGGCTTGTTCTCCACCAGCACCGAGAGGGTGTGCACGGTCAGGTCTGCGCTCATGCGGGGTCCCCGCGGAAGTGCGAGCGAAGCGAGTGGTTTCGTGGGGCTTTCATCAGAGGTCGTCCTCGTCGAACTCGGGGGCCAGGTCACGGGCGTACTTGATGTCGTCGTTGGAGGTGCCGGCCGCGACCATCGGCCACACCATCGCGTCGCGGTGGACGCGGAAGTCCACGACCACCGGCACGTCGTCGATCTCCATCGCCTTCGCGATGGTGGCATCGACGTCGTCAGGAGACTCGCAGGCCAGGCCGACGGCGCCGTACGCCTCCGCCAGCTTGGGGAAGTCCGGCACCCGGACCTGCTCGCCACGCTGCAGGTCGGTGTTGGAGTAGCGGCCCTCGTAGAACAGGGTCTGCCACTGCCGCACCATGCCGAGCGCGGAGTTGTTGACCACCGCGACCTTGATCGGGACGCCCTCCAGGGTGCAGGTGGCCAGTTCCTGGTTGGTCATCTGGAAGCAGCCGTCGCCGTCGATCGCCCACACGGTCGCGTCCGGCCGTCCCACCTTGGCGCCCATCGCCGCGGGCACCGCGAAGCCCATCGTGCCCAGGCCCCCGGAGTTGATCCACGTGTTCGGGTGCTCGTAGTCGATGAAGTGGGTGGCCCACATCTGGTGCTGGCCGACCCCGGCGACGTAGATCGCCTCGGGGCCGGCGATGCTGCCCAGGCGCTCGACGACGTACTGCGGGGCGAGGCCGTCCGCGGGCGGCTCGTAGCCGAGCGGGTACTTCTGCTTCACCCCGGCCAGGAACTTCACCCAGCCCTCGTAGTCACCGGTGTTGCCGGCCTCCTGCTCACGCTGCAGCGCCACGACCAGGTCGGCGATCACCTCGCGGGCGTCCCCGACGATCGGCACGTCGACGGCCCGGTTCTTGCCGATCTCGGCCGGGTCGATGTCCGCGTGGATCACCCGTGCCTGCGGCGCGAACGAGTCGAGGTTGCCGGTCACGCGGTCGTCGAAGCGGGCGCCCAGGCTGATGATCAGGTCGCTCTTCTGCAGCGCGGCCACCGCGGCCACGGTGCCGTGCATGCCGGGCATGCCCAGGTGCTGGGGATGGCTGTCGGGGAAGGCGCCGCGGGCCATCAGCGTGGTCACCACCGGCATCCCGGTCATCTCCGCCAGCACCCGCAGCTCGCGGGCCGCCCTCGCCCGGATCACCCCGCCGCCGACGTAGAGCACCGGCCTGCGCGACTCGAGGACCAGGCGCGCGGCCTCGCGGATCTGCTTGGAGTGCGGCCGGGTCACCGGCCGGTAGCCGGGCAGCACCAGCTCGGTCGGCCAGGCGAAGGTGGTGCGCGCCTGCAGCGCCGACTTGGCGACGTCGACCAGCACCGGGCCGGGACGGCCGGTGGACGCGAGGTAGAACGCCTCCGCGATGGTGCGGGGGATCTCGGCAGGGTCGGTGACCAGGAAGTTGTGCTTGGTGATCGGCATCGTGATGCCGCGGATGTCGGCCTCCTGGAAGGCGTCGGTGCCGATGGAGCTGGCGCCGACCTGCCCGGTGATCGCCACGATCGGCACCGAGTCCATGTGCGCGTCGGCCAGCGGAGTCACCAGGTTGGTGGCCCCCGGCCCGCTCGTCGCCATGCAGACGCCGACGCCGCCGGTGGCGACGGCGTACCCCTGGGCGGCGTGGCCGGCGCCCTGCTCGTGGCGCACCAGGATGTGCCGGATGGAGGAGTCGAACAGCGGGTCGTAGGCCGGCAGGATCGCGCCGCCGGGGATGCCGAAGATGTCCTTGACGCCCGCGCTCTCCAGCGACCGGACGAGGCTCTGGGCCCCGGTCACGGACTCGCCGCTGCCGGCGCCACCCTGCTCGCTCATGTCCTCATCCCTCGAAAAGAAGTTCCAGCCCAACAAAAAACCCCTCGAGCCCGGGTGGGCCGACGAGGGGATCGACGCGGGTGCTCCGGCAGGTGCCGTCAGCAGACGCGTCGCGTGCGTACGAGAATGTCCAGACGCATGGCCCAAGCATGCCTCCCCCTTCCTCCGGGACGCCACTCAGTGTGGCAGGCGTCTCAGAGTTCGGAACGCGCGTCTCAACCAGCGATCTTGTCGATCTGCTGCGCCAGCGCGACGTCGCGCTCGGTGATGGCGCCCACGTCATGGCTGGACAGGTGTACGACGACCCTCCCCCACCCCAGCTCGAGGTCGGGGTGGTGGTTGGCCTTCTCCGCCAGCTCCCCGATGCGGTTGACCAGCGCCAACGCCTCGGCGAAGTCCCTCGTCGAGAAGGTGCGGTGCAACGCGTCCGCGGAGCGCTCCCAGCCCTCCGGTGTCTGCGGTGTCTCGCTCATGACCCGGAACCTACGCCGTCAGCCCGGGCGCGCAAGGCCTGCCGCTGGCGACCCTGCTCGTCGAAGTTGGCCGGGTCGAGCCAGTCGGCGTAGGCCTTGCGCAGGCGCGGCCACTCGGCCTCGGTGACGGAGAACCAGTCGGTGTCACGGTTGCGGCCCTTGTAGACCACGGCGTTGCGGAACCGGCCCTCGTAGCGGAAGCCGAGCCGCAGCGCCGCGCGGCGCGACGGCTCGTTGAGCGAGTCGCACTTCCACTCGAAGCGGCGATAGCCGAGGTCGTCGAAGGCATGGCGCATCATCAGCACGACAGCCTCGGTCGCGGCGGCCGTGCGCTGCAGGCGTGGCGCCCAGGTGACCGAGCCGACCTCCGTCGACCCGTGCGCCGTGCTGGTGTTCCAGTAGCAGGCGATGCCGCACTCGGCCGGCGCGCGCACGACGAGCACGTGGGTCAGCGCGGCGAGCCCGTCGAGGTAGGCGTCGAAGGAGGCACGGTCGGGGAACGGCCCGCCGGACATGTAGGTCCACAGCTGCGGCGGGGCGTCCGTGACGACGGCGTCGTACAGGGCCGACCGGTCGGCCTCGGCCAGGGCGACCAGGGTGCAGTGGCGCCCCTCGAGGAGCCGGGGCGTCGGCGGCTGCCGCGGCGTCCAGTCAGGCACCGGCTCCCCGATCGGCTGGCCGTACTCGTTCGTGCGCGTCACGGCAGCACCGCCTGCCCGATCGGGCCGGGGTTGAACGCGACCTCCCAGCGGAAGCCGTCGGGGTCGGCGAAGTAGCCGGTGTAGCCGCCCCAGTCCCGCCGCGCCGGGCGGGTGGTCCCGGCACCGGCCGCGGCCGCCGTGGCGAGCACGTCGTCGACCTCGGACTCCGTGGCGACGTTGTGGGCCAGCGTGACCGGGACGATCCCGGGGCCCCGGCGTACCGGACCGACCTCGTCCTCGAAGGCGGCCTCTGCCCACAGCGAGAGGACGACGTGCTCGCCGACGCGGAACATCAGCACCTCGCCGGGCACGTCGAGCTCCGGACGCCAGCCCAGCCCCTCGACGTAGAAGCGTCGGGTGGCGTCGAGGTCGGCGACCGCCAGGGTGACGAAGCTGAGCCGCTGGTCCATCTCAGCCGCAGACCGCGCCGTGCGCGGCGGACTGCACCAGCCGGGCGTACTTGCCCAGCACCCCGGTGGTGAACTTCGGCGGGTTCGGCGTCCAGCCCTGCTTGCGGGCCTCGAGCTCCTCGGCGTCCACGTGCAGCTCGAGGGTCCGGTTCGGGATGTCGAGGGTGACCTGGTCGCCGTCACGGACGAACGCGATCGGCCCGCCGTGCGCGGCCTCCGGGGCGACGTGGCCGATGCACGGCCCGGTGGTGCCGCCGGAGAAGCGGCCGTCGGTGACCAGCAGGATGTCCTTGCCCAGCCCGGCGCCCTTGATGGCCCCGGTGATCGCGAGCATCTCCCGCATGCCGGGACCGCCGGCCGGGCCCTCGTAGCGGATGATCACCGCGTCGCCGGGGACGATCTCGCCGGCGGCCAGGGCGTCGAGCGCGGCGCGCTCGCGGTCGAAGACCTTCGCGGTCGCGGTGACGACCTCCTGGTCGAACCCGGCGCTCTTGATCACCGCGCCTTCGGGGGCGAGGGTGCCTCGCAGGATGGTCAGTCCGCCGGTGCGGTGGATCGGCCGGTCCAGGGAGTGGATCACCTCGCCGTCGGTCGACCGGGGGGCGAGCTCGTCGAGGTTCTCCGCGAGGGTCCTGCCGGTGACGGTGAGCGCGTCGCCGTGCATCAGGCCGGCGTCCAGCAGCGCCTTCATCACCACCGGGATGCCGCCGATGCGGTCGACGTCGGTCATCACGTAGCGGCCGAACGGCTTCAGGTCCGCCAGGTGCGGCACCTTGTCGCCGATGCGGTTGAAGTCGTCGAGGTCCAGGTCGACGTCGGCCTCGCGCGCGACGGCCAGCAGGTGCAGCACCGCGTTGGTCGAGCCGCCGAGGGCCATCACGACCGCGATCGCGTTCTCGAAGGCCTCCCTGGTCATCACCTGGCGCGCGGTGATGCCGTGGCGGAGCATGTTCACGACCGCCTCGCCGGACCGGTGGGCGAAGCCGTCCCGCCGGCGGTCGACCGCGGGCGGGGCGGCGGACCCGGGCAGGGACATGCCCAGCGCCTCGCCGACCGAGGCCATGGTGTTGGCGGTGTACATGCCACCGCAGGCACCTTCGCCGGGGCAGATCGCCCGCTCGATGCGGTCGACCTCGTCGCGGCTGATCCGGCCGGCCAGGCAGGCGCCGACGGCCTCGAAGGCGTCGATGATGGTGACGTCCTTGCCGTCCACCTGGCCGGGCATCGTCGATCCGGCGTACAGGAACACCGAGGCCAGGTCGAGTCGCGCGGCGGCCATCAGCATGCCGGGCAGCGACTTGTCGCAGCCGGCGAGGAGCACCGAGCCGTCGAGCCGTTCGGCCATCATCACCGTCTCGACGGAGTCGGCGATGACCTCGCGGGAGACCAGCGAGAAGTGCATCCCGTCGTGCCCCATGGAGATGCCGTCGGAGACGGAGATCGTGCCGAACTCGAGCGGGTAGCCGCCCGCTGCGTGCACCCCGCTCTTGACCGCCTTCGCCAGCCGGTCCAGCGACAGGTTGCAGGGCGTGATCTCGTTCCAGCTCGACGCGACACCGATCTGCGGCTTCTCGAAGTCCGCGTCGTCCATCCCCACGGCCCGCAGCATGCCGCGCGACGCGGCCTTCTCGAGACCGTCGGTCACCTCGCGGCTCCGGGGCCTGATGTCCGGCTTCGTGTCTCCCTGTCCCTCGGTCATGCTGCGGATGCTACGCCGCGGCGCTCCCCCGCAACCGCGCGTGCCCGAGGGACGAACCGGCCGACGCGCCGTAAGAACTCGGTCCCACCCCTACCGGGGGGTAACGGGTACTGATGTTTGCGGGGAGAGGCTCTCGGGGAGTCTCCGACGGGGGCCCTCGGTACCTGCGGTGCGGCCGCGGGAGAAGGGTTGGCAGGAACAATGACACTCGACCCACAGGGAGCGGCAGCGTCCGGCGACGTCGTCGGCACGGCTGAGCACCGCCGCCAGGTGCGCAAGGCCGCCCTGGCCAGCACCGTCGGCACCACCATCGAGTGGTACGACTACTTCCTCTACGGCACCGCTGCGGCACTGGTCTTCCCGACGGAGTTCTTCCCGCACGCGTCCCACTACGTCGGCCAGCTGGAGTCGTTCGCGACCTACTTCGTCGGCTTCGTGGCCCGGCCGATCGGTGCGGCGATCTTCGGCCACTGGGGCGACCGGATCGGACGCAAGGCGACGCTGATCGTCACCCTGCTGATGATGGGGATCGCCACGGCGCTGATCGGGGTGCTCCCCGGTGCCCAGACCTGGGGCGCCGCCGCTCCGATCCTGCTGATCGTGCTGCGCATCGTCCAGGGCGTGGCCGTCGGCGGCGAGTGGAGCGGCTCGGTGCTCCTCTCCATGGAGTGGGGTGACCAGAAGAAGCGCGGCCTGATGGGCAGCTTCCCGCAGCTGGGCGTGGCCAGCGGCCTGATCCTCGGCACCGGCTTCCTCACCATCCTCAGCAGCACGACCTCGGACGCGTCGTTCACCGCCTGGGGCTGGCGGATCCCGTTCCTGTTCAGCCTCCTGATGGTGGCCATCGGTCTCTACATCCGCCTGCAGATCCTCGAGACGCCGTTGTTCGCCAAGGCGCTGACGGAGAAGCGGATCCGGCGTACGCCGATCGTCGAGGTGATCAAGGAGCACCCGAAGGAGATCGTGCTCTCCGCGCTGGTGCGGATGTCGGAGCAGATGCCGTTCTACGTCGTCACCGCGTTCGTGCTGTCCTACCTGACCGACGAGGCGCACGGCTACTCCAACAACTTCGCGCTGATCGGCACGCTGGTCGCGGCCGCCGTGGAGTTCGTGCTGATCCCGGTCTTCGGGAGGATGTCGGACGACATCGGCCGCAAGAAGCTCTACATGATCGGAGCGGCGATCACCGGCGTCTGGGGCTTCGCCTACTTCGCGATGCTCGACAGCGGGCTGAAGTGGCTGGTCTTCGTCGCCCTGTGCGTCGGCCTGATCCCGCACGCGATGCAGTACGGCCCCCAGGCCTCGCTGATCGCGGAGTCGTTCCCCACCTCATTGCGCTACGGCGGCGCCGGGCTGGGCTACCAGCTCGCCTCGATCGTCGCCGGCGGCCCCGCCGCCCTGGTGGCCACCTGGCTGATCCACACCTTCAACACCGGCTATGCGGTGGCGGTCTACATGCTGATCTCCGCGATCATCACGCTCGCGGCCTGCGCGGCGTTGCGGGACTACAGCCGATCCGACATCTCCGACGACGCCACCTACGCACGAAAGACCCCGGCATGAGCGAAAAGTCGCGCATGAAAGGTTGGCACTCATGACAACTCGATCAGAAGGACCAGCGACGGACGAACCCCACCTGCGAAGACACATCGGCATCACCGGCCTGCTCTTCGCCAGCGTGGGTTCGATCATCGGCTCGGGATGGCTCTTCGGAGCGCTGAACGCCTCCCAGACCGCCGGGCCGTCCGCGATCATCTCGTGGGCGATCGGCGGCGTGATGATCCTGCTCATCGCCCTCGTGTACGCCGAGCTCGGCACGATGTTCCCGCTCTCCGGTGGCGTGGTGCGCTACCCGCACATGTCCTTCGGGTCGTTCGCCAGCTACACCACCGGGTGGATCACCTGGGTGGCGGTCGCCACCACCGCGCCCATCGAGGTGGAGGCGGCGCTGCAGTACGGCACCAAGTACGCGCCGTTCACCACCAGCCACATGGTCAACGGCTCCGAGGTGCACACGCTGACCGGGCTGGGGTACGCCGTCGCGGCCGGGCTGATGGCGGTGTTCGTGGTGGTGAACTACTACGGCATCCGCTGGTTCGCGCGCATCAACAACGCGCTGGTGTGGTGGAAGCTCGCGATCATCACGCTGGTGATCATCGCGTTCTTCGCTGCCGCCTTCCACGGTTCGAACTTCACGTCGTACGGGTTCAGGCCGGAGGGGTGGCACGGTGTCTTCACCGCGATCGCCACGTCGGGCATCGTCTTCTCCTACCTCGGCTTCCGGCAGGGCATCGAGCTGGCCGGCGAGACCGACAACCCGCGGCGCAACGTGCCGCTGGCGGTGATCGGCTCGGTGCTCCTCACCGGCGTCATCTACATCCTGCTGCAGGTCGCGTTCATCGGCGCCCTGGCGCCGAGCATCCTCGACAAGTCGCACGGCTGGTCGGGCCTCAGCTACGGCGGCGACTTCGGCCCGCTGGCCTCGCTGGCCTCGCTGCTGGGTCTGGGCTGGCTGGCGATCCTGCTCTACATCGACGCGGTGGTCTCCCCCGGCGACACCGGCCTGATCTACACCACGATCACGTCGCGGATCTCCTACGCCATGAGCCGCAACGGCAACGCACCGAAGTCGCTGCAGAAGACGACCAGCCGGGGCGTCCCGATGGTGAGCCTGATCGTCACCTTCTTCGTCGGGCTGATCGTCTTCCTGCCGTTCCCGAGCTGGCAGCAGCTGGTCGGCTTCATCACCTCGGCGACGGTGATGTCCTTCGCGTCGGGACCGCTGGTGCTGGCGGCGCTGCGGTCGCAGGACCCTGACCGCGAGCGGCCCTTCCGGCTGCCCGGCGGCCACGTGATCCCGGTGCTGGCCTTCTGGGCGTCGAACATGATCGTCTACTGGTCCGGCTGGGACATCGTGTGGAAGCTGATGGTCGCGGTGCTGCTCGGCTTCGCCCTGCTGGGCGTCTTCGCGCTGACCGGACAGGTGTCCATGCCCGACCTGGACCTGCCGTCGGGTGCGGCCTGGCTGCTGCCCTGGCTGGGCGGGATGACGCTGGTCTCCTGGCTGGGACGGTTCCCCGGGCCACCGGCCGGGGATCTCGCCGGCAACCTCGGGGTGCTCAACTTCGGATGGGCCTTCGTGGTCGTCTTCGCGCTGTCGCTGCTCGTCTACGTGCTGGCCTACCGGTTCCGGCTGCCGGCACACGCGGCGGCTCGGCACATCGACGGCACCGAAGAGGAGGCCGCGGTCACCGAGGAGCAGCTCGCCGGCTGAGAGGCCCGACTGCAGGACGACGAACGCCGACCCGGCTCCTGCGTGCACCGCACTGGGCACGCAGGGGCCGGGTCGGGCGTTTCTCGGCGGCACGACGGGCGATGGTCGACGCCCGCCGGCCGCATGCTCGGGCCGGATCAGAGGACGGCGGCGCGCACCACCATCACGTCGGGCAGGTTCGCCGCGATCTCCGTCCACGACTCCCCCGCGTCGCTGCTCGCCCAGACGCTGCCGTTGCGCGCGCCGAAGTAGAGGCCGGCGCTCTGGTGGCCGTCGGTGCACATGGCGTCACGCATGACCGCGACGTAGAAGTCCTCGGGCAGGCCGCTGGTGAGCGGGTCCCAGCTCTTGCCGGCGTCGGAGGAACGCCACACCGTGGCCTTGCCGTCGATCGGGTGCCGGCCGCCGGCACCGTCGAGCGGGAAGACGTAGATGGTGTCGGGTTCGTGGGGGTGCACCACGACCGGGAACCCGAAGTCGCTGGGCAGACCCTCCGCGATGTACTCCCACGACTGGCCGTGGTCGTCGGAGCGGTAGACACCCCCGTGGTTCTGCGCGAAGAGCCGCTCGGGTCGCGACGGGTGCCGGGCCACCTTGTGCACGCACTGGCCGAACTCGGGGAACTGCTCGCCCTCCGGCAGGAACTCGGCCCGGATCCCCTGGTTGCGCGGACTCCACGACGCGCCGCCGTCGGCGGTCTGGTAGACCCCACCGGTCGACAGCGCGACGGTCACCGACCTGGCGTCCGTGGGGTGGGGCAGCACCGTGTGGAAGGCCTGGCCGCCGTAGCCGGCGTTCCACTGGGGGCGGTGCGGGTGGTCCCAGAGCGCCTGCTCGAGGCGGAAGGTCTCGCCCCGGTCGTCGGACCGGAAGACCGCGCCCGGCTCGGTGCCGGCGTACACCACGTCGGCATCCACGCCGGGCTGCAGCTGCCAGACCCGGGCGACCGACGCGTCGGCGCCGTCGGGGAACCGGACCGCGCCGCCGGGGGTCTCCTGCCAGGTCTGGCCCAGGTCGTCGGAGCGCCAGACCTGCGGGCCCAGCCAGCTCGAGGACGCCCCGGCCAGGAGGCGGGGTCGCTCACCGCGGGTGTCGATCATGCAGGAGTAGACCTCCTGGACGTCGAAGTGCGGGCCCTCCCAGAGCCAGGACGTACGGCGCTCGTCGGACCGTCCGATCCACAGCCCCTTGCGGGTGCCGACCAGCACGATGGTGTCACTCATGCCTCACCTCCCATTGTTCCTAATCGGAATAGTACGCTTGGGGCGCCATGGGTCAAGAACTTCCGGTCACCTCCTACGCCCTGCTCGGCCTGCTCACCTTCGGTGACGAGCTCACCGGCTACGAGCTGAAGCAGCGGGCCGACCGGACCCTGCGCTACTACTGGACCGCGCCGGCGATGAGCCAGGTCTACTCCGAGCTCGGTCGACTGACCCGTCACGGCCTCGTCAAAGCGGTCACCGGCGGGACCAGCCGGCGCACCACCCGCTACCAGATCACCGACGAGGGCCGGAAGACGCTGCGGGCGTGGATGGACGGCACGCCGGCCGGCTTCCCGGTGCTGAAGCACCCGGTGGCGTTGCGGCTGCTCATCGGCCACGTGCTGGACCCCGAAGGGGTGGCGCAGCTGCTGCGCGACTACCTCGACGACCTCGCACGGCAGCGCAAGGACCTCACCGAGGTGCGTGAGTCGCTGCGCGGCAGCGACGCCCCCGGCGACGCCTTCCGCTACCCGTCTCTGGTGGCCGACTGGGGCCTGGCCTACTACGACGCCGAGGAGCAGATCACCCGGGACCTGCTGGCCCGCATCGAGTCCGAGGGCTGAGGCCTCCGACACCTGCGGACCTGACCACGCCGGGACCGCTCAACCGCCCCGGGTCACCGTCGCCCGGCGCGCTGCGCGCCGCAGGGTGGTCAGCACCGCCGGGCCGAGCAGCACCAGGGCGAGGCTGTTGGTGATCGCCCGACCGGTGTCGAAG
>DATDNR010000164.1:0-2589 GCA_036518175.1 Marmoricola sp. | reverse complement strand
CGCCAACTGGAACGAGCAGAGCTACACCTGGCATCTGGGCAACTGAGGGCCCGAGGGCAGGCCGCGTGTTTTCCGCGCACCTGCGGCGGAAAGACGTGGATTCAGCCCTGATCCACCGAGTGTGTCTGTTGTTTCGTCAGTTGCGGGTTGCCTGACGGGGCGTGGGTCGGTGGGCGTGCGCTGGCCGCTGGCCTGCGCCAGCTTTTCCACTTCGAGGTCCTCGGTCGTGCCGTCGTCGGCGTGGTGGTCAGGTCGTGACCGGTAGTGGCGGCCCGGTCGCGGTCGACCACAGCGACTTCCAGGCGCTGGCCCATGGCCAGTGCACGGGCAGGTGCAGGACCAGGCGTCTGCTGGTGGAGGCGATCCGGGCGGGGATGGAGATGATCTGTGTCCGGACGGTGGCCCAGCGGGCGGTGCGCATCGTTGCCGCGACTGCGGTGGCGCGGGCGATGTTGAACGCGATGACCGCATGGGCGACCCAGGCGGCGTTCGCCGCGTACTTGCCGGACGGCAAGTGCGCCAGCGGGCCGTCCTTGAGCTCGGCGATGACCTGCTCGACCAAGGCATGGTCGCGGTGCTGCTGGTCGGCCTGGACCAGGCTGTGGGTGCTGTTGGTGATGAAGGCGTGGTGGCGGTAGGCAGCGAACAGCTCACCTTGCTCGGTACCGTCGCTGGCCAGCGGCTGGAGCCGGCGAACTCGACGCACGACCAGGCGGCAGGACACGTGGTCGGCCTTGCGGCGTCCGGTGAATGCGACGAAGGGGACTTCGGCGACCTCGGCGTCGGAGATCCAGCGTTGCTCGGCCTCGTCGAAGACGGCGTTCGGGTAGTCGATGGCCTGCCAGTCATCGGAGGCGATGCTGCTGATCGCCGCGATCACCGTCGGCGTCATCCGCGCGGTCACGCTGAACCATGCCTGGTGCCGAAGGGCGGTGGCGACGAACGCGTGGCCGTAGTAGGCCGAGTCCGCACGAGCGAGGATCCGGCCGCTCACACCAGCGGCACGGGCGGTCTTGATCGCCTGAGCCAGCAGCCGGCCAGTGCCGGTGGCCGAGGCGGTGTTTCCCTTGCGTAGGCGGGCACGGGCGAGCACCGGTGCAGCGCACGGAGTCGAGACCGTGGCCAACTGCACGTTCAACCCACGCACCCCGGTGTAGCCGAACGCGGCGCCCTGCTTGGCGTAGCCGTGGACCTCACGGACGGTGTCATCGACGTCGAGGAAGGCGATCTCCTCGCCACCGGCCAGCAGACCAGGCACCCGGCGGGTGAGCCCGGCCAGAACCCCGGCGCCGATCTTGTCGAGCTGCTGCACGTGGCCGTGGGTGAACGAACGCAAGAACGTGCCGAGCGTCGAAGGTGCCCGAACCCCGGCGAACAACCGGCCCATCCCGCCGTGGCGCAGCAGATCCAGATCCTCGATGGAGTCGGCGCCGGCGAGCATCCCGCCGACCACGCTCGCGGCCTTCGCCCCCGCGTTCGGCGAGCGCACCGTCAGCTCACCGAGCAGGTCGTAGAACCCCGCCGACTCGGCCAGCCGCAGCGCCGGAACCAGACCCGCCGCCGACACCAGATTCGGATCGTCGAAGACAGGCCGGACCATGTGAGAAGGTTTCACTTACGAGGTGCCCTTCGTGAGCGGCGGATTCGGACCCTAGACAAGCCCGATTCTTCCGTCCCACAAGGGCATCTCTGCGTTACGGCACGCTCACACCCCAACACTCACCGGTGGATCAGGGCTGAGGTCGTCGACAACAGCGTTCACCCACGCTGAGGCCCTCTGAGAACTCGAAGGGAAGTACTCGTCATGATCATCATCCGGCAACGGCCGACCCTGCGGTGGATGTACGCCGGGCTGGTACTGACCCTGTTGGCGACGGCCGCGCCGTACGTCGACCGCGCCAGCGGCAACCTGCTGGCCGACCACATCCGAGCCGGCTACCCGACCTACACCTCCGCACGGGTCGACACCGCAGTGACTCTGTGGCTGGCGATCCTCACCGTGGTCGGCGCGCTCGGCGTCGTCGGGTGGCTCGGCACCATCTGGGCCACGCGCGCCGGGAAGGCGTGGGCCCGTTGGGCAGCCACGGCCCTGTTCGTGCTGGGGACCCTGCTCGCGCTGACCGCGCTGCTGGCCAAGGACACCTCCGGAGAGACCGGCCTGGCCCCACTGCTCGGCTGGATCGGGCTGCTGCCCAGCGTGGCGGGGGCGTGGGTGGTCGCCCTCTGCTGGCGGCGGACGCCCTGAGCTCGCCCGGCGCGGCACTGCGCGACCTGGCCGGCGAGCGTGGCCTCGAGGTCGCAGCGACTCAAGCCCGCCGCGGAGCCCCTACCGCAAGGTGCTCGAGCACGAACGGGCCGACTCGGCGGTCCTGGTGGCTGCCCACGACTGGGACGTCGCCGGGGCCGCTGGCGCCGGACTCGACAGACGGGTCCGGGGATCAGCCGTAAGGCGGAGGAAGCGGTGCCTCAGGCGCGGGAGGGCCGGACGTTCGTGAGCTTCTCGGGATTCGTGATGGCCAGGATGCTCGTCGCCAGGCCGGCACTGGCCTCCACGGTGAGCAGGTGCGGGAGGTCGTTGACGTGGACCAG
>DATDNR010000163.1:0-10155 GCA_036518175.1 Marmoricola sp. | reverse complement strand
ATGAGCGAGCGCGGTGGCCGCGGCCCTCCCGCGGTGGCGGGCGAGCAGCACGCGGAAGACGCGCCCGTCAACGCGGGCCAGCAGCCCGGCAGGCAGGAAGCCCTCGCGGTACTGCCTCCACGAGAGTGCGGCGAGGTCTGCCGGGGGCATGGCGGGGAGGTCGGCCGACGTCAGGTCGAGGCCCATCGCGAGAGTGGTCTCCTCGAGGCGGTAGTCGCGTGCCTCGAGCGCGCGGATGAGCGGCGCGTCGGCCTGCTGCGCCCACACGGCGTACCGGTCGACGCCTGCGCGTGCATAGGTCCGCTCGATGTCGTCGAGGACCGCGCGCAGGGTGGCCTCGCCGAGCCCGGGCACCACCGGCGCGTTGTTGTAGAACTCCCGCTCCGGTCCCTGTGGAAAGACCGCGATCACCGTCTCCGGGCGCCGGAGCACCCGGGCGCGCGGAGTCCGCGCCGCGATGCGCGACCAGGAGGAGGCGGCAGTCTCGAGACCCCGGAGAAGCATCGTCGGCGCGGAGTCGACGACGCTCACGACGCGACCACGCTGTCGGGGCTCACGACGTACATCACACCCCGGCCCTCCGGGTCGAGGACCACGAACGCCCTGCGTGCGTGCCAGTACGGGTTGGGCGAGTCGACCAGCGTCAGCCCACGCTGCTCGCCCAGGCGACGCCGGGTACGGCGCAGCTCCTGCTCGTCGGCGAGGTAGAGGATGAGCAGGTCCTCCTCGTCCTGCACGGGCACCGGCCGGTCCTCTCGCGTGCGGACGAGCTCGAGCTGGACCGACGCGCCGCACAGCGCGAAGACGAAGCCGTCGTACCCGTCGTGGTCGTGGAACGCGAACAGCTGCGGCAGACGAAGGTCCTCGGCGTAGAAGCGCGCGCACTCCTCCAACCGCTGGCTGCGGCGTGCCACCCGGACGCCGACCGGTGGCGGGGTCGGTGGCCTCGCCGGCTCATCGCTCGGCACGCTCCACCTCCTCCAGCACCGGGACGAGTTCACGGACGAGGGCAGCACGGAACGGCTCGTCCTCGACCAGCCCGCTCGGTCCGACCGCCCCGCGGGGCACCGGGATCCTGATCCCACCCGGCCTGAGCACCTGGGCGTCGACGTACCCGAGCACCTTCGCCAGGTCGCTCGAGGCGCCCTCGCCGCGACCGGGGGCAGCCACGTTGAGCCACACGACAGGCTTGCGGTGGAGGTCAGCACCTCCGACGGTCCAGTCGAGCAGGTTCTTCAGGCTGCCCGGCAGCGAGCCGGCGTACTCGGGGGTGCTGATCACGACCAGGTCGGCCGCCGCGAGCCGTGCGCGCAGGTCCGCGACGACATGACCATCTGTCGCGCCCGGGACCAGCGGCGGGATGTCGGCCAGCCCCTCGAAGAGGTCGGCATCGGGGAAGAGGTCGCGCAGCGTGCGCAGAGCGGCCGTGTTGGTGGAGTCCGGCCGGGTGCTGCCGGGGATCAGGACCAGGCGTACGCCGCCTCCGGCTGCCGGTGTCCGAGCGTCGGTGGGCGGCCTGGTCGCGGCGCGGTCGAAGACGACCATGTCGCGAAGCGGGATGCCGAACTCCTCGACGCCCGGATCGACGTAGGCGAAGTAGTCGCGGCGGATGACCGCCATCCGGAAGCCGACCCGCTGGTAGAAGGCGATGTTGTCGAGCGAGGAGTTGCCGGTGCCGACTTCGAGCGTGCCGCCGGTGTCCTCGAGCTCGCGGACGATCCGCTCGATCAGCGCCCGGCCGTGGCCCTCACCACGCCGGCCCTCGACGACAGCGATGTAGCGAAGCTCGTGGTGGGTCTCGCGCCAGGCGACCACCGCGGCACCGATCGCAGTGGCCCCGTCATCGAGACGGTAGACGGTGCTGGCGGGGTCGAGCAGGGCCTTCTCGAGCCGGTCCTGGTCCTCCTCGGCGTCCTTCAGCAGGTCGGCCAGGGCCGCGGCGTCGCGACCGTGGACCGTGTGGCAGGTGATCATGCCGGCAGGGTGACGAGGAAGCGGCAGCCGGTCGCCGTCGCGAGGTTCTCGACCTGGACCCGGCCGCGATGTGCCTCGACGATGCCCTTGACGATCGCGAGCCCGAGTCCCGCTCCCTGCCCGGATGCGTCGCCCGACGGCGTGCGAGCGGAGTCGCCCTGCCAGCCGACGTCGAAGACCCGCTCCATCTCGATCACGTCGAGACCTCCACATCCGTCGCTGACACTGAGCTCCACGCCGTCGTCCAGGGCCCGCCCATGGACCTGCACCGTTCCACCGGCGGGCGTGTGCCGGATGGCGTTGACGACGAGGTTGCCGATCACCCGCGAGAGTCCGCCGGGGTCGGCGAAGACCTGCAGCCCCTCGTCGACGTGGCCGCCGAGCCGCACGTCACGGGAGCGGGCGATGGGGTGCGCGCCGGCGATCGCCTCGCTGACCAGGTCGTGCACGGCGACCGGCTCGCGGACGAGCTGGAGGACGCCGGCATGGATCCGGGAGAGCTCGAAGAGGTCGTCGACCATGGCCGTCAGGCGGTCGACCTCGGCGTGGATCTGCCGGTGGAAGCGGACGGGATCATCGGCGATGCCGTCCTCGAGCGCCTCCGCCATCGCGCGCAACCCGGCGAGCGGCGTCCTCAGGTCGTGCGACACCCAGGAGACCAGCTCGCGGCGCGACTCCTCCAGGCGGACCTCCCGGACGCGGGCCTGCTCGAGTCGGCGCTGCGCCTCGGCCCACTCCGCGGACAGCACCCGCAGCTCCCTGGGCCCGTCCGTGGTCATCTCCCGGAGACTGCCCGGCTCGACGGCGCGGAGCTGGTCGCGGAGCGAGGTGGACCATGCCTGTGCCTGGCGTCCGACGAACCGCGCCACGAGTACGGCGGCGCCGCCCGAGACCGTGCTGACCACCACGGTGACCACCAGGTCGTGGGGGGAGAGGAACATCAGGTACGCGATCGTCACCGAGCCGACGCAGGTGCCCGCAGCGGCCACCACGGCGACGACCAGCAGGGTCCAGCGCAGCGACCGACGCCGCAGGCACCACGCGGCACCGAGGCCGACGAGGCCGGCCACGGCCGCGCCGGCCACCGCGACGCCGAGGATGACCAGGAAGGGGGCTGCGCTCATGCCTGCGCCTCCCACAGGTAGCCCACGCCCCAGACCGTGAGCAGCCGGGCGGGGCGGGTGGGGTCGCGCTCCACCTTCTCGCGCAGTCGCCGGACGTGGACGGTGACCGTGGACCGGTCCCCGATCTGCCAGCCCCAGACCTGTTGCAGCAGGTCCTCGCGGGTGAACGCGACACCGGGGTGGCTCACCAGGAACTGCAGCAGGGCGAACTCCCGCACCGTGAGCGGCAGCGGCTCACCGGCGAGCGTGGCGAGGTGTCGGCCGGGGTCGACGACCAGGTCGCCGTCGACCAGGACGCCGGTGCTCCTGCGGGAGGCACCGCGGCGGAGCACCGAGTCGACCCGCGCAGCCAGCTCACGGGGGCTGAACGGCTTGCCGACGTAGTCGTCGGCACCCAGCCGCAGCCCGGCGACCCGGTGGCTCTCACCGGCGAGCGCGGTCAGCATGATGATGGGCACGTCGCCGATCGCCCGCAGCCGCCGGGTCACCTCGATGCCGTCCATGCCCGGCAGCATCAGGTCGAGCACCACCAGGTCGATCGGCGCGTCACGGAAGCGTCGCAGCGCGTCCTCTCCGTCGCCGGACTCCACGGTGCGGTGCCGGTTGGCCCGCAGGTACGACGCCACCACCTCGCGGACGGTGACGTCATCATCCACGACCATGACCTGGGCCATCGTTCCTCCTCGTCATCCGGTCGGCGAGCGGTCCGGTGAGGACGGCTGCGATGAGCACGACCACCAGCAGCGCCAACCACCCGCTGAGGTAATTGCGATCGAGGAGCGTGGGGTTCTTACCGGCTGTGGCCGCATGCACCAGGGCAGGCAGCGCCACCAGCGTCAAGGTGCCGCCCACGACGAGGAACCGTGCAGCGATGGCCGCGGCCCGCGGCCGCAGCAGGCCCAGTGCCGCCCACCCGAGGGCGAGGGTGGTCCCGGCGAGCACCCCGTCGTGGAGGATCACCGCGCCGACAGCCCAGCCGAGGACCTGCGCGAGCTGGTCCACCCGCTCGCGGGTCAGCAGCACCGCCCCCCACACCGCGAGTGCCAGTCCGCCGGCCACCAGGAGCATGCGGACCTTCTGCATCACAGCACCTCGATCCGCGCGACCCACTTCGTCTGCAGCGCCCCCGGGCGGTCGGGAGCGATCAGGCGGGCGGGGTAGCCGTGGTCCAGCGACAGCGCCTCGCCGTCGAGCATGAGGGCGACCAGCGTGCGGCGGTCGTCGACGAAGTCCGCCGGCAGCACGGTCTCCCGGTCCGCTCCGTGCTCCTGCAGGGACGACACCCGGACACTGCGCCCCCTCGGTGCTCCGACCTCGTCGAGGAGGGTGCGGACGGGGACGCCGGTCCAGTCGCCGAAGGCCGTCCAGCCCTCGACACAGGCGATCGGGAGCGTGTGGGTCACCTGCTGCCGGGCGAGCAGGTCGGTGCGGGTCAGCGAACGCTGCCGGCCGGCGTACGCGACCTGCAGGCGGTAGCCGTCGCCGGCGGCTGTCCCGAGCACGCCGGCCTGCCGGGCGGTGCGGTTGATCGGGATGCCCCGACGCCGGGAGCGGGGGGAGAGCACCGCCACCCGGTCGAGCACGGGCAACGTGCTGAGGGCCGGACTGACCGCGATCACCGCGACGCCGGCCGCCACCGCGGACGCGCGGAGCAGGCCACGCCGTGAGAGCGCGCCGACCCGGGTGGCCGTCGGCCGGTCATCGGTGGTCGCCTCGATGTCGGAGCGCAGCACCCGGGTGATCACGGGGAGCTTCACCGCGACATGCACGAGCAGGGCACCGACGACGATCCACGCCAACGCGTAGTGGGTCTCCCGGAAGTTGAACCTCCACGCGTACCACTGCACGACGTTCATCAGCCCGATGGTCAGCTCGAGCAGGGATCCGGCGACGAGCACGGCGATGGAACCACGCTCGAGCGCCGCCCGGGCGGCTCCGCCGACACCCCGGGGCAGGGCCTGGAAGAGCTTCGGGAAGACCGCCCACAGCTTCACCAGCAGCAGGGGGACGGCGGCCGTGCCGGCCACCACGTGCAGACCCTGGGTGGCCGCGTATCCCCACGCCGGGGTGGTCGGCAGAGGCACGGGCGGGTGCATGAGCTGGGCGTAGTGACTGATCAGGCCGGTCACGAACGCGACGGCGAAGCAGAGCCCTGTCCAGAGCCCGAGCCGGGCGGCGACCGCGGCGCTCCGCAGCCGCGAGGTGAACGAGTCCTCGGACGGCGCCAGACCGGTGAGGTGGCGCGTCCGCTCCCTGACGGTCATGCCGCTGCCTCCCGGAGCACCGTCACGCGGCGGTCCCCGAGCTCGAGGTGCCGGGCGATCCGGAAGCCGGTCCTCTCGGCGAGCTCCGGGACCTGCTCGACCCCGACCACGGCCCAGGCGAACGGCGGGCTGGAGGCGCACGCGCAGTGCAGGCGGACGAGGTCCGAGCCGGCCCGTACGCCGGGCGGGGTGACCTCGAGGACGACCTGGCCGCCCGGCACGAGCAGGCGGTGCAGGCGTCGCAGCAGCACAGCAGGGTCGCCGCCGATCCCGATGTTGCCGTCGGCCACGAGCACGGTCTCCCAGCGGCCCTCGCCCGGGACGGCGTCGAAGACGTCGCGCCGCAGGGCCGAGGCGCCGCGCCCGAGCGTCTGCCGGACCGCCTCCTCCACGATGTCGATGCCGAGCGTGATGTGGCCGCTGACCGCCAGCTCGGCGGTGAGCCGTCCCGGTCCGCAGCCGACGTCGAGGGTCGGGCCGGAGCACAGGGCGACCAGACGCCGGTCGGACTGGTCGGCGAGGCGCCGCCAGGCGTCCACGGGCAGCCGCACCGGTGTGCTGCCCTCGGCGGTGAGGTAGCAGGCCTCGCCGCGGAGCGCGTGCGAGAACACCTCGGCCGCGGGGAGTGTGCGCGTCATCGCTGCACCTCCTCGAGGAGCTCTCGCACGCACCGGCCGAAACGGGTGTGACCGGCGAGGAGCGCGACCGACCACATCTCGGCGACGTGGTCGACGTCGGTGAGCATCGGGCCCTCGACGACCCGCAGGCCCGAGGCCTCGAGGGCGGCACGGGTGTCGGCGTACGCGCTGGCGGTCGACATCGGCACCGACGCCAGCGGCGCCGCCGTCCTGCCGTCGCGGAGACCGAGGGCCCACCATCCGCCGTCGGTGGCGGGCGCCAGGACGGCGTCGTGACGGACCAGCCGCGCCTGCAGGTCGTGGAGCAGGATCGGGGTGACCTGCGGCGTGTCCATCCCGACCTGCACCACCGGCCCGTCGACCTCGGAGAGCGCGGTGGCCAGCCGCTCCCCGAGCGAGCGGCCGTGCTGCTCGACCAGCGTCCAGCCGTCGAGTGCCGCGGCCAGCTCCGCCCCGCGTGCGGCGGCGCCGAGGTCGCCTGCCAGCGCCAGGCGGCAGGCGGCCGCGCCGGCCGCGTCGGTGCAGGCACGCACCGTGTCCAGGAGCGAGGCCGCGGCGAGGTCGGCGGCGAGGTGGGGCCTGCCGCCGAGGTCCTCGGCGAGCCGGGTCTTGGCCTGTCCGGCCACCGGCGCCTTGGCGACGACCAGCAGGGTGACCGGCCTCATCGCAGCACCCGCCGGAAGTCGCGGGCGGTGCGCAGGGTCCCGGGGAGCGAACCTGACACCTTCGAGCGCGTGCCGGCGGCGCGGGGCCGGTAGCGCACCGGTCGTTCGACCGCCCGCCAGCCGGCGGATCCCGCCCGGTCGAGCAGCTCCAGCGGGTAGCCCATCCCGCGGTCCTGGACTCCGAGTGCCAGCACCTGCTCGCGCCGGAAGGCGCGCACCGGACCCACGTCGCGCAACCGGAGACCGGTACGACGCCGAAGCACGCGGAGCACGAGTGCGTTGCCCGCCCGGGCGTGCCACGGCAAGACTCCGCGTCGTGCCGGCACCCGGTAGCCGAGCGCCAGGTCGGCGCCCCCGGCACGGACCTGCCGGACGAGCGGGAGCACGTCGCGCGGGTCGACCGACCCGTCACCGTCCATCACCAGCAGGTACGGCGCCGTGGCCGCCTCGATGCCGGCCTGGACCGCAGCACCGTAACCGCGCCGTGGCTCGGTGACGACCTGCGCTCCGAAGCGGCGTGCCACCACCGCGGTGTCGTCGGTCGACCCGTTGTCCACGACGATCACCCCAAGACCGGCGGGCACCTTCGGCAGCAGCTCGCGCAGTGCGGGGCCCTCGTCGAGGCAGGGCAGGACGAGCTGGACGTCCGGGGCGCTTCGAAGCGGCGCGTGGGCGAAGGCTCGCAGCCCCTCCTCGGGACGCACCCGGGCGCGGAAGCCGAGCTCGGTCGCGGCGCGCTCCGGCGAGGCGACGACGTGGCGCACGTCCCCGGGGCGATGGCCTCCGGTGACCACGGGCTCGATCGCGTGCTGGCCGCCGACCAGTCGCGCCACCTCGGCGATCGAGATCGGGCTCCCGGATGCGATGTTGCAGGCCGTGAGCGCGGGCATCGGTGCTGGGGTCGCGAGCGCGTCGATGGCGGCGATGTTGGCCCGCGCCACGTCGTCCACGTGCACGAAGTCCCGCATCTGCCGACCGTCCTCGAGGACCCGCGGGGCCTCGCCTCGCTCGAGTGCGGAGCGGAAGATCGCGGCCACCCCCGAGTACGGCGTGTCCCGCGGCATCCCGGGGCCGTAGACGTTGTGGTAGCGAAGCGCCACCACCGAACCGCCGACCTGCCGCGCCCAGGCGGAGGCGTAGTGCTCCTGGGCGACCTTGCTCGCCGCGTAGGAGCTGCGCGGCTCGAGCGGTGCGGTCTCGGGCACGGGCTGCCAGCGCAGGCCCTCGCCGCACGTGGGGCAGTGGTGGTCGAAGTCGCCGGCGTCCAGGGCTGCCCGAAGCCGCGGGCCCGGGCGCTGCTCACCGTGCTCGCGGCACGCGTAGGAGCCTTCGCCGTACACGACCATCGACGACGCCAGGACGAGCCGGCGTACCCCGTGCGTTCCCATCGCAGCCAGCAGCGCGGCGGTGCCCACGTCGTTGTGGGAGGCGTAGCGAGGAAGGTCGGTGACGGTCGTGCCGGCGCCGACCAGGGCCGCCTGGTGGCAGACGACGTCGACTCCGGGCAGGAGGCGGGCCCACACCTCCTCCCGGTCGGCACGTCGTACGTCGAGGCGCAGCGTCCCCGGCGGCGGGACCTGCTCGCCGTGGGCGGAGTCGAGCATGAGGTCGACACCGACGACGTCGTGCCCGGCCTCGGTGAGAGCACGGACGACGGCGCCGCCGATGAAGCCGGCCGAGCCGGTGACGAGCACGCGCATCAGGCCGGCACCTCGTAGGCGAGCTCCAGCCCGTCCGCCCAGGTGGCGCACGGGCATCCGGTGGGGGCCGGAAGCCTCTCGATCGCGGCGGCGAGGATGGCCGTGAGCCGCTCCAGGTTGGCGGCGAAGCGGGCGTAGACCTCCTCCTCGCCGACGCCGTCGCCGGGGACGACGCCGGCGTCGAGATCGGTGACCAGGGCGAGCGGCGCGTAGCACATCCGGAGCTCGCGGGCGAGGACCGCCTCGGGGTGGCCGGTCATGTTGACCAGCGTCCAGCCCTGGGCGGCGTACCACTGCGACTCCGCACGGGTGGAGAAGCGCGGCCCGTCGATGACGACCATGGTGGCGCCGACGGTCACGTCGTCGGCGGCTCCGGCGAGCGCAGCGGTCACCTGCGCGCAGTAGGGATCGGCGAAGGGGACGTGCGTCGCACCGTCGTCGGCGTAGGTCTGCATGCGGCCGGTGGTGCGGTCGACGAGCTGGTCCGGCACCACCAGGTCGCCGGGCTGCACGCTTTCTGGGCGGAGCCCGCCGACAGCGCACGGCGCGATCACCTGGCGCACCCCCAACGTGCGCAGGGCCCACAGGTTGGCGCGGAAGTTGATCCGGTGCGGCGGGAGGCTGTGGTGCCTGCCGTGCCGGGGGAGGAAGGCCACCCGTCGGCCGTGCACGTCGCCGATGGCGATCGGGGCGGAGGGATCGCCGTACGGAGTGGTCAGGTGCAGGGTTCGCGACCGGGCGCCCTGGAACCATCGGGAAAACCCGGTGCCGCCGATCACGGCGACGTCCACGCGGTTGCTGTGCATGACTGCCACGGTGGCACCGCGACAGCCGTGGCCCCACGGTCAGCAGCGATCCGTCACCGATCGGTAAGCACTTCGCCGATGCGCGTGCCGAGCCCTCAGTCGGTGGGGCCGGCGAGGACCAGGTCGAGGAGGGCACGGAAGTCCTCGTCGCAGGGCCCGCAGGCGGCGAGGTGGGCGGCGATGCCCGGATACTGCGTGGCGAGGTCGGCGCCGCCGGCGGCCAGCTCGGCACAGACGTGCAGCATCGCCATCGCCTCGGCACAGCCGACGTCACGCGGATCGGTCGTCAGGAACCGGTCCAGTGCCTCCGGGTCGTTCATCGCGCCCTTCCTACCCACCGACGGGGTCCAGGTATCCCTTGGTGACCAGTTCTGCCCGGATCTTTCGGCGCGCATCGAAGATCACCTTGTAGATCGCGTTGCGGTTGGTGCCCAGCCTCGCCACCATCGCGTCGAGGGGCACGCCGTTCACCACGATGGCCACGAAGAGCTCGCGTTGCCGGAGCGTCAGGTTGTCGACCGCGGCGCGTACGGCGTCCGCCAGCTCGCGTCCTTCTGCCGAGTCCTGGGGGGACAGGCCCATCCGGTCCTCGAACGCTGCCCAGTCGGCGACGTCGAGGGGGACGACTCGGGACGAGGCCCAGAAACGGCGGCCGACCTTGTGCGACACCTCGAGGACGGCGAAGCGGTAGGCCCACGTGGTGAACCGGCTCTCGCCGCGGAACTCCGGGAGCTTCCTCAGGATGGCCATCATCGCGTCGTCGGCAGCCTCATGCGCGACATCGTCGCGGTCCTGACCGCTCAGGAAGGACGACGATGCGCGACGGGCGAGCTCGCGCGACGCGGCGCGGAGCAGGAGGTCATGCAACCGGCGGAGGGCCGCCTCCCGCTCCGCGCCGGTCGTCTGCAGGGCCGTGGGCCAGGCGTCGATCTGTGGCTCCCTGACTCAGACGTCCAAGACGCGAGGGGGGTCGGCTGCACAACC
>DATDNR010000162.1:0-34671 GCA_036518175.1 Marmoricola sp. | reverse complement strand
AAACGTGGAGATTCGGACTAGACCACCTCAGGTGATCACTTGGGGGGCATCCGGATGCCGCCGTCGACGCGGATCGTCTCGGCGTTCATGTAGGAGTTCGTGATGCACGCCAGCGCCATCGCGGCGAGCTCGTCGGGCACGCCGAGGCGCTTGGGGAAGAGCACGCTCTGGCCCAGGTGGGCCTTGAACTGCTCGGCCTGCTCGCCCTCGCCGTAGATCGGGGTGTCGATCAGCCCCGGCGCGATCGTGTTCAGCCGGATGCCCACCGCGGAGAGGTCGCGCGCGACCGGCAGGGTCATGCCGACGATGCCGCCCTTGGAGGAGGAGTAGGCCGCCTGCCCGATCTGGCCGTCGAAGGCCGCGACCGAGGCCACGTTGACGATCGCGCCCCGCTCGCCGGACTCCAGCGGGTCGAGCCGGCTCATCGCGGTCGCGGCGAGCCGCAGCGCGTCGAAGGTGCCGATCAGGTTGATCGCGATGACCCGCTTGTAGGCCTCGAGGTCGTGCGCGGAGTCGTACTCCCCGTCCTTGCCGATGGTGCGCTGCGCCCAGCCGATGCCGGCCGAGTTCACCAGCACCCGCAGCGGGCCGAGCTCACAGGCCCGGTCGACCGCGGCGCGGATCTGGTCGGTGTCGGTCACGTCGACCTGGGCGAACGCGCCGCCGATCTCCTTGGCGAGGGTTTCGCCCTTGTCGGCCTGCAGGTCGGCGACGACCACCTTGGCGCCGTGGTCGGCGAGCTGACGTGCGACGGCGGCGCCGATGCCCGACGCCGCCCCGGTGACGAGTGCGCTGACTCCGTTGATCTCCATGCGGCCGAGCATAGGAGTCGGCGGACGTCATCGTTTCGGTGGCCCGGGGCCACGATGCGGATGACGTCCGGGGGCGTCAGAGGTCGGTGAGGCCCTCGGCGACCAGCACCGCCGGGCCGGTCATCAGCACCCGGTCCTGCTCGGTCCAGACGACCTTGAGGGTGCCGCCCGGCAGGTCGACGGTGTACGGCGTGCCGCGCTCGGCGTGGTCGACCACCGCGGACGCGACTGCCGCGGCGCAGGCGCCGGTGCCGCACGACCGGGTCTCCCCTGAGCCGCGCTCGTGCACCCGCATCGCGACGTGCTGCTCCGCGCGCCGCACGACGAACTCGACGTTGACGCCCTCGGGGAAGTGCCCGGTGTCGAACCCGGGCGCCTCCAGCAGCGGACCGGCGTCGGCGAGGTCGTCGACGAACGCGACCGCGTGCGGGTTGCCCATCCCGACCCGGGTCGCGGGCCAGCTGCGCTCCCCCACGCCCACCTTGGTCTCACCGAGCACCTCGGGGGTGCCCATGTCGACGGTGATCCCGTCACCGTCGAACGTCAGCGTCCGCACACCGGCACGGGTGGCGATCGGCAAGGGGTCGCGCGGGTCGACGTCGGCGTGCGTGGCCAGGTAGAGGCCGAGCACCCGGATGCCGTTGCCGCACATCTCGCTGAGCGAGCCGTCGGCGTTGCGGTAGTCCATGAACCAGCGCGCCCGTCCGCGCGCCTCGACCGCTGCGGGGTCGTCGGTGGCGTCGGTGCGCACGACCCGGATCACCCCGTCGGCGCCGATGCCGGTGCGCCGGTGGCACAGCCGCCTGGCCTGCTCGGCGGTCAGCTCCCTGCGGCCGTTGGCGTCGGGCAGCAGCACGAAGTCGTTCTCGGTGCCGTGGCCCTTGACGAAGGCGTAGTCGCTCACGCGGCCGATTCTCCCATCAGCTGCGCCCCGCGGCCGGTTCGGTCGCCTCCTGCGGACCGCCGTACAGGTCGCCGCCGTAGCCGGGCCCGTAGTAGGCGGCCAGCTCCTCCAGCGAGGCGTCCGGCCGCTCCAGCGCCCTGGCGATGTGCGGCCGGTCGGGAACTGCGGCCGGGTCCCACGTGGCCGGGTCCCACAGCCGCGAGCGCAGGAAGGCCTTGGCGCAGTGGTGGAAGACCTCGTCGATGTCCACGACCAGCGCCAGCAGCGGCACGTGGCCCTTGACCGCCATCGCCTCCAGCAGCGCCGGCTCGGTGACCAGCCGGGCGCGGCCGTTGACGCGCAGGGTGTCGCCGCGGCCGGGGATCAGGAAGACCAGGCCGACGTGCGGGTTGGCCAGGACGTTGCGGTAGCCGTCGGCACGGCGGTTGCCCGGACGCTCGGCCAGCGCGATCGTGCGCTCGTCGAGCACGTGCACGAGGTCGCCGGGCGGGTCGCCCTTCGGGGAGACGTCACAGCTGCCGTCCGCGCCCGAGGTCGCCACCAGGCACAGCGGCGAGGCGGCCAGCCAGGCCCGGTCGAGCTCGTGCAGCGCCGGGCGGGCCTTGTCGCGCACGCGCGGCAGCGGTTCGCCGAGCAGCGCGGTCAGCTCCTCGAGGCTGGTGATCTGCTGCATGCCGCGGACCCTACGCTCCGTCAGACCGGTCAGCGGCGGGTC
The DNA here is from genome assembly GCA_036518175.1 of Marmoricola sp. Lineage (GTDB taxonomy): Bacteria > Actinomycetota > Actinomycetes > Propionibacteriales > Nocardioidaceae > Marmoricola. Next base: position 32,240 of record DATDNR010000162.1, on the reverse strand, counting down.
GTCGTACGACGCTCCAGCGGGCGCAGGCGAACTCCCGGTTGGTGGCGAGCTCCTCCAGCCGCAGCTCGATGCGCCGCGGCAGCAGCGGCGCGCCGGCCCCCAGCGAGACCGGTGCGTACTGCACCCACACCTCGTCGAGCAGCCCGGCGTCGGCGAACTGCCCGACCAGGTCGCCACCGCCGACGATCCAGAGGTTGCGGCCCTGCGCGGCCTCGGCCATCTGCCGGTGCACCTCGGCCACCGGCTCCTGGGTGAACCGGATGTCGCCGTCGTCGGGGGCCGGGAACTCGCGGTGGGTGAACACCCAGCACGGCAGCGTGTAGTCCCACGGCTCGTCGTGGTTGCTCCGGATCCAGGCGTACGTCGACGCGCCCATCGCCATCGCGCCGACAGCGGAGCGGAAGCCGGGATAGGCCATCGGCCCCTCGTCGTCGACGTCGCGGGAGAGCAGCCAGTCGAGCGACTCGTGCTCGTCGGTGATGAACCCGTCGATGCTCGAGGCGGTGTAGTACTGCGTCAGTCCGGCCATGCGGCCACCGTGACACGCCCCGCCGACAGTGGCCAGTGGGATTCGCTCCGACGACAGGCCCCGGTGCAAATGCGGCGATTTGTCGGTGCGCCATGTCATCGTCGTGCCATGGACGACCTGCTGATGCTGCGCGGCGAGGACCGGCACTGCCGCGACTGCGACGCGGTGACGATCTTCCTGCCGGTGGCCACCGACGGCGAGGAGGCCTGGGTCTGCACCGCCTGCGACGGCGCGGTCTTCGTGCCCGGGGTCGGCACCTTCGTCGCTGCGTGACGTTTCCCGATCGATGGTCCCGGGCAAGAGGGACTTCGGGCCCCTGCCCCGCGGTCGGCGCGCGGGCCCACGATGGAGGGATTCCGGGAGGAGGCCGCGGTGAACACCACATCTGAGACGGCGACGCGCGTCGACCGGATGGCCGATCGCCTCGCCGCTGCCCTGGCTGACGCGATGGCGGAGCTCGACCAGGACCGATCCCTGGCGGCGCTCACCGACGAGCAGGCGACGACCGCGCTGGCCACGCACCTCGCCGAGCGCGGGCTCCGGGTCAACGACGAGATGCTGCGCGCGCTCGCGGCCGCCCGGTCCCGGACCAGCGGCGCCTGAGCGCCTCCGGGGCCGTTGCCGCACCTGCCGCGGCACGCGCTGAGCTGATCTGCGACCCTGTGGGGCGTGACCGCCGCTGACGCTCCCCTGCTCCGGGTGCGGGGACTCGGCCGGCGCTTCGGCGAGCACGACGTCGTGGTCGACCTCGACCTCGACGTGGAGCGCGGTACGGCGGTCGCGCTGACCGGGCCCAACGGCAGCGGCAAGTCGACCGTGCTGCGCTGCGTCACCGGCACGGACAAGCCGACGGCGGGCATGATCGAGCTCGAGGGCCGCAAGCTCGACGAGCGCGACCCGCGCATCCGCGCGGCCCTGGCCGTGGTGATGGACGACATCGACTTCTTCCCCGACCTCAGCGTGGTCGAGCACCTCGACCTGTTCGCGCACGCCCACGGGGTCGCCGACGCCGACGCACTGGTCGACGAGGTGCTGCACGAGGTCGGCCTGATCGACCAGTCCGGGCAGCTGCCCGGCACGCTGTCCACCGGCCAGCGCACCCGGCTGGCCCTGGCGAGCGCGTTCGTGCGTCCGCGCCGGCTGCTGGTGCTCGATGAGCCGGAGCAGCGGCTGGACAAGCAGGGCCTGACCTGGCTCGCTCGACGCCTCAACGACGACAAGGTCGACGGGCTGGGCATTCTGATGGCCTCCCACGACAGTGAGCTGATCAAGGCGGTGGCGGACCGCACCGTCGAGCTGGGCGCGCACCGGTGAGCATGGTCGACCGCGAGGTCCGCGAGGTCCGCGCGGACATGCGGCACTGGCGACGCGGCCGGGCCGAGGCCCGCTTCTGGGACGTCTTCACCGACGCCTACATCGCCGTCTTCGCCACGCTGATGTTCGGTGCGATCGCGATCAACGTGCTGGTGCACGCCCGCTGGGCCACCGCCGCCAGCTGCCGCAGCGGGGGTTGCCTGGAGGCCCGCAGCTGGCTGCCGTGGCTCGTCGGGCTGGCCGTGGTCGGTGCGGTGCTCGGGGTGGCCCGGCTCTTCGGCCCCGCGAACGCCTCCCCGGCGACGGCCTCCTGGCTGCTGGCCGCTCCGCTCGACCGCGGTTCGCTGCTCCGCCCGGCGCTGGTCGCCTTCACCGGCATCGTCGTCCTGGTCGCCGCTGCCCTGGCCGCGGTGGCCGCCACGCTGACCGGCTTCGCGGTCGCGGCGATCGTGGCCTTCGCGCTGTCGGTGGCGCTGGCCGGGCTCGGCTGCCTCGGGCTCGCGCTGCTGGCCCAGGCGGGTCGACCGCTGCTGGGCCGGCTGCTGACCTGGTCACTGGCCGCCGCCGTCTGGGCGATGCTGCTGGTGCTGGCGCTCGACCGCGCGCCGGTGCTGGGCACCCCCGTCGTCGGTGCGGCATGGATCGCCCTGCTGGTCGTCGTACTGCTGCTGGCGGCTGGCGCGACCGTGCTGGCCCAGCGCCGACTCGGCCGGCTGACCCGGCACGAGCTCGCCCCCGGGGGCCGGATGGCGCCCGGGTTGTCCGGCGCGTTGGCGACGCTGGACCTGGCGCTGCTCTTCGACGTGCTGCTGGCCCGGCGGTGGGCGGCGCACGAGGCCGTGCGGCCACGCCGCGGCGGACCGTCCGGCCGCACGGCGCTGGTGCACGCCGACCTGGTGCGACTGCGGCGCAGCCCGCAGGTGCTGCTGGTGGTGGCTGCCGCGGTGGTGGTGCCGTACGCCGCCGAGACGCTCGGCCTCGGCCGTGCCCAGCCGCTGGCCGTCTCGCTGACCGGGTTCCTCACCGGTCTCGGATTGTGCACCGCGCTGCGCGTGGTCACCCGGACGCCCAGCCTGCTGCGGGCGATGCCGTTCCCCGTCTCGACGACGCGGATGATGATGATCGTGGTGCCGGGCGTGTCGCTGCTGCTCTTCGGGCTGGCGTGCACGCCGACGCTGCACTCCTCCGCCGATGTCTCCTGGTCGGAGGCCGTGGAGATGGGGCTCGGCTGTGGCGGCGCCGCACTCGCTGCCTGCGTGCGCTGGGTGACCGGCCGGCCGCCCGACTACTCCCGGCCGCTCGTCTCCACCCCCGCGGGCGGAGTGCCCACCAACCTCTACGGCAGCGTGCTGCGCGGTTTCGACATCTGGGCGGTCGCCACCGCCCCGATGCTGCTGTGGCCCTCCGGCAACGGCGCCCTGGTGTCCCTGGTGCTGTCCTGGGGCGTGGTCAGCTTCCTGCTCAACCGCCCCTGACGCGACTGCACCAATCCCGCACAGGCGCAATCCACACGCCGGTACGACGCGACCAACTGCACCAATCCCGCACAGGCGCAATCGGGACGCCCGTACGACGCGACGCAGCTGCAGCAATCCAGCACAGGCGGGATCGCGCGCCTCACTGCACGGCGGCGAGCGCCCGGTCCACCAGCGCCGGGTCGTCGTAGCGCACCCAGGCGACCCGCGGGTCCTTGCGGAACCAGCTCTCCTGCCGGCGGGCGAACCGCCGGGTGCCGTTGACGGTCTGCTCGAACGCCTCCGCCTCGGTGATCTCACCGGCCAGGAAGGCGAGCACCTGCTGGTAGCCGAGCGCGCGGTCGGCTGTGCGTCCCTCGCGCAGTCCGCGTTTCTCCAGGGCGCGCACCTCCTCGACCAGTCCCGCCTCCCACATCCGCCGCACCCGGTCCTCGATGCGCCGGTCGAGCGTGGGCCGGTCGATGTCCACGCCGACCTGGCGGGCGCCCGGGTAGTGGTAGTCGTGGCCGGGCAGCGAGGCGGTGAACGGCCGGCCGGTGATCTCGATGACCTCCAGCGCGCGCACGATGCGGCGGCCGTTGCTGGGCAGGATCCGGGCGGCGGCCGCGGGATCGCGCGCGGCCAGCTCGGCGTGCAGCTGCTGCGCACCGCGGGCGGCCAGGGCGTGCTCCCAGCGCGCGCGGACATCCGGATCCGTGCCCGGGAAGGAGAACTCGTCGAGCACCGCCCGGGTGTACAGCGCCGAGCCGCCGACGAGCACCGGCGTCACCCCCCGGCGCAGGCAGTCGTCGATCACCGAGCGCGCCCAGCCCTGGAACTCCGCGACCGTCGCCGGGTCGGTCACCTCGAGCACGTCGAGCAGGTGGTGCACCACGTCCCGCCGCTCGGCGACCGGCAGTTTCGCCGTACCGATGTCCATGCCCCTGTAGAGCTGCATCGCGTCGGTGTTGACCACCTCCCCGCCCAGCCGCTCGGCCAGCGCCAGCGCGAGGTCGCTCTTGCCCGCCGCGGTGGCACCGACGACGGCGACGACGCGCCCCTGCGGTGCTCGCGCGGCTGTCATGGCCGCAAGTGTGGCAAAGCGGTCGGCGCCGGCCGCCGAGGGTTTCACCGGTTGCTGCCGGGGCACGTCCCTGGCATGAGCAAGCAGGACCTTCCGGAGGTCCGGGAGAACCCGGACGTGCACGTGGACCCGCCGCCCGATCCGCCGGGCCATGTCGACGGTGGGGTGGGGTACAAGGAGCACCAGCAGATCCCGCCGGTCACTCCCGACCCGCCGCTCTCGGCGCAGTTCGACGACCAGACCATGCCCGATGAGATCCAGGAGGGCGAGGAGACCAACGGCGGCCGCGACAGCGAGGCCTCCGAACCGACCGGCTGACGACTCAGCGGCAGGCCGGAGCCTCGGGGAGGGGCTGCGGAACGCCGACGGTCGGCAGGCCCAGCGAGACGCCCTGCGGGGCAGGCGCGGTGCGCGCCTCCCAGGCGTCTCCGGCACGGGTACGGCGCAGCGACCGCACCGGCCCGTCCGCGACGAGGTGGTGCGGGGCGCCGTACGTCACCTCGACCTCGACCAGGTCCCCGGGCCGTACGACGACCTCGGCGCCGGATGCGTCCACCGGGGTGAAGTGCACCAGCCGGTTGTCGCGCGCCCGGCCGGACAGCCGGTGGGTGGCGGCGTCCTTGCGCCCCTCGCCCTCGGCCACGAGCAGCTCGACGGTGCGGCCCTCGAAGGCGCGGTTCTCCGCCCACGCGATCTCCTCGACCAGCGCGACCAGGCGCTCGTAGCGCTCCTGCACCACCTCGCGGGGCACCTGCTCCTCCAGCTCGGCCGCCGGCGTGCCCGGCCGCTTGGAGTACTGGAAGGTGAAGGCCTGCGCGAACCGCGCCTGCCGCACCACCTCCAGGGTCTGGGCGAAGTCCGCCTCGGTCTCACCGGGGAAGCCGACGATGATGTCGGTGCTGATCGCCGCCTCGGGCATCGCCGCGCGCACCCGCTCGAGGATGCCGAGGTAGCGGGACTGCCGGTAGGAACGGCGCATGTCGCGCAGCACCTTGTCCGACCCCGACTGCAGCGGCATGTGCAGCTGCGGCATCACGTTGGGGGTCTCGGCCATCGCCGCGATCACGTCGTCGGTGAACGCGGCCGGGTGCGGTGAGGTGAAGCGCACCCGCTCCAGGCCCTCGATCTCCCCGCAGGCGCGCAGCAGCTTGCCGAAGGCCAGCCGGTCGCCGAACTCCACGCCGTAGGTGTTGACGTTCTGCCCCAGCAGCGTCACCTCGCAGACGCCCTGGTCGACCAGCGCGCGGATCTCGGCGAGGACGTCGCCGGGCCGGCGGTCCTTCTCCTTGCCGCGCAGCGACGGGACGATGCAGAAGGTGCAGGTGTTGTTGCACCCCACCGAGATCGACACCCAGGCGGCGTACGGCGACTCCCGCCTGGTGGGCAGCGTTGAGGGAAACACCTCGAGCGACTCGAGGATCTCGACCTGGGCCTCCTGCTGCACCCGGGCGCGCTCGAGCAGCACCGGCAACGAGCCCATGTTGTGGGTGCCGAAGACGACGTCGACCCACGGCGCCCGCCGGGTGATCTCGCCGCGGTCCTTCTGCGCCAGGCAGCCGCCGACCGCGATCTGCATGCCGGGCCGCTGCGCCTTGACCGGCGCGAGGTGGCCGAGGTTGCCGTAGAGCCGGTTGTCGGCGTTCTCCCGCACGGCGCAGGTGTTGAACACCACCACGTCGGCGACATCGCCGTCGGCGGCGACGTACCCCGCGTCCTCGAGCAGCCCGGTCAGCCGCTCGGAGTCGTGCACGTTCATCTGGCAGCCGTAGGTGCGCACCTCGTAGGTGCGCGGCTGCGGGGCGGGGGTCAGCGGGCGCTCGGACATACGGGAGCCAAGTCTAGGCGCGCCTGCGTGACGTCGGGCCGCCGGGCTGCTAGTGTCCAAACCCGTCATTTGATGACAATTCGGGCACGACCGGGGGGTTGGTGCCTCTTCCTCGCCCCTGCCCCCGACACCTCTGGCGTTCGTCATGAAGAAAACCCGTCGTACGACGCTGGCCGGCGCGCTCGTCCTTCTCGTGCTCGCCCCGCTGGCGCTGCTCTCCGTCACCACGTCCTCCAGCTCCGCCTCCCCGGTCTGCCCGTCGGTGGCCAAGACCCGCTCCGGCACCCAGCACCGGGCGATCTTCGCCAACAACCACCGGCACAGCTGGCGGCTCTCCCACGCGCTGTGGGACCGGGTCGCCCCGGCGCCGATCGACTACCCCGTCCGCTCCGACTCCTGGACCAAGGGCTGCCTGGTCGGCGGCCGGATCATCGGGGACGTGCCGCGCCACTGGACCCGCGACCAGTGGTACAACGCCGTCGACGGGGGCCGCCGGATGGGGGGCGACGCGATCCGCCCGACGATGACCGACGTCCCGGGCAACTACCTGGTCGTCCGGGACACCTTCGTCTCCGACTACGAGGACGCCTACAACCCCGACGCGGCGCGGCACGACGCGACGACCTACCTCGAGCACGTGCGCGCCCGCTACATCCGCGACGACTGCGTCGAGAACGAGATGGTGCCGCACAACCTGGTGATCACCGACTCGTTGTTCGACGGCTGCTTCACCGCCTTCGCCGAGCGGCCCGGCAGCGGACACCACCAGCAGAACGGCAACGGTCCGCAGTCGTTCACGCTGCGGCACTCGCTGGTCTGGGTGCAGCCGCAGCCGCTGGGCCCGATGTACTGCAGCGCGGCGGGGGCACGGCTCGGTCGCTGCGACAAGATCGGCCCGCACCGCTGGCTGGGCGCCTACGGCATCTGGAAGTGGAGCCCGCAGGCGGCGCACAAGGTGACGGTGACCGACACCATCTTCCGGCTCGACATGCCGTCGTACTCCTCCTGCGCCTCCCAGCAGTGGCCGCGCGGCACCTACCGCAACGACACCGTCGTCTGGACCGGCAAGGGCCGTTACGCCCGGGCCGGCGACTGCCACAACGTGCTGCCCCACGGGGTGCACCTCACCCGCGACCTCAGCGTGTGGCGGCGGGCCCGCCGGGCCTGGCTGAACCGCTGAGCCGGACGCTCTCCGGCAGGTGGCCGTCAGTCCTTCTCGGGCTCGGCCGCCTTCCGGAGGGTCTCGGCCTCGCTCTTGACCGACTTGGTCAGCGAGGGGTCCATCAGCGGCTCGGTGCCGGGCTGCTGCAGGTCGGTCTCACCGGTGTCGGGGTTGTAGCCCTCGCCCGCCCCGGTGGTGCCGACCGGGGTCTCCACCTCGACGTCGTCGGTGAGCTCGTCGCCCCAGTTGGCCAGCTGCTCCTCGGGGTCGGGGCCGCCGTGCGCGCCCTGCCGCGAGGCGCTCTGCGGCTCGGTCTCCATGGCGGCCAGGGACTCCTCGGCCGCCTCGGCCCCGGTGACATCCTCACCGGCGTCCACCGCGCGGTCGTCGACCGCCGAGGAGGTCGGTGACGGCTGCGGCTCCGGACCGGGCATCGGCGGAGTGGTGGGGCCCGGCTCGGGGGTGGGCGTCGGTTGCGGCCCGGGGCTCGGCGCCGGGGTCGGCTCGGGCATCGGGACCGGGTCGGTCACCGCCTCGGACGCTGCCGTCGTGGCGGCGCCGCGACCCTGCTCGACGAGCGAGCGGGCGAGCGTGACCCCGACCTTGACCACACCCCGGGCAACGCCGACGCCGTAGCTGGCGGTGCCGATCGGGTGCCGCGCCGCGCTGAGCGCGCGGGAGGTGAGTCCACCGATGAGCTTGCGAGCGACCACAGCAACTCCTTTCACGACAAGGTCAGTTGGTGCCCCGCACCGGACGGAGCAAACGCGGGACGACCGTCACGTTTGGGCGCCCGCACGGAGGCGTCGACACGTCGAGATGTCCCCGCCCCCGAGCATCGCCTAGGTTTGTGGGGACATGACAGAGCTCGCGCCCGACCAGCCTGCCGCCACCGCGGAGGTGCTGGTGCGGCTGCGCGGGGTCGAGAAGCGCTACGGCGAGCTGCAGGCGCTCAAGGGCGTCGACCTCGACGTGCACCGCGGCGAGGTCGTCGTGGTCATCGGCCCGTCGGGGTCGGGGAAGTCCACGCTGTGCCGGACGATCAACCGCCTCGAGACCATCGAGGCGGGCAGCATCAGCCTCGACGGCCGCCCGCTGCCGGTGGAGGGCAGGGCGCTCGCCGCGCTGCGGGCCGAGGTGGGCATGGTCTTCCAGGGCTTCAACCTCTTCGCCCACAAGACCATCCTCGACAACGTCACGCTCGGCCCGATCAGGGTGCGCGGGCAGAAGCGCGAGGTCGCCGAGGAGCGGGCCCGCCAGCTGCTCGACCGGGTCGGCGTGGGCGCCCAGGCCGAGAAGTACCCGCCCGAGCTCTCCGGCGGCCAGCAGCAGCGGGTGGCGATCGCCCGCGCGCTGGCGATGGAGCCGAAGCTGATCCTCTTCGACGAGCCGACCTCCGCGCTCGACCCGGAGATGACCCGGGAGGTGCTCGACGTCATGGCCGACCTCGCCCGGCAGGGGATGACCATGATCGTGGTCACCCACGAGATGGGCTTCGCGCGTACGGCGGCCGACCGGGTGGTGTTCATGGCCGACGGGGCGATCGTCGAGCAGGCGGCTCCCGAGGAGTTCTTCACCCACCCGCGCTCGGCCCGCGCCCGGAACTTCCTCGACACCGTGCTGCGCCACTGAGCCGCCTCAGGCCGGCTGCCTGGCCGTGACCCACAACCGGATCACGCCCTCGATGACCACGGTGCCGTCGGCCAGCTCGCCGCGCACGCGCACCGGCACGTCCGGGTCGTCGCCGGTCCACTGCCCCGCGTCGGTCTCGGCGATGCAGGTCACGTCTCCGGTGGCCTTCGCGGTGTAGGCGACCTCCATGCCCTTGGGGATCCAGCGCTTGTCCGGCGGGATGCTGGCCTCGGCCAGTGCCCCCATCGCCGCCTCCAGCCCGTTGCACAGCGCGATCGCGTGCACGGTGCCGAGGTGGTTCTGCACCCGCCGGCGCTTGCGGATGACGACCTCGGCGCGGTTCGGCCCGATCACGGTGAAGCGCGGGCGCACCGAGGCGAAGTACGGCGCGATCTGGCTGAACGCGAAGGAGAACGCCTGCTCGCCCACCACGGGAACCCTCGTGGCGATGCGGTGCAGGGTGACGATCCGGCTCATGCCGCGACCCTACTGGTGGGTAACCCGATGTGTCCCGATGACCTTCGCCACGTCGAGGGTGCAGCCGATCACGGTGTCCACGCGGCCGTCGCCGCTCGTGGGGTCGTGCGGCTCGTCGAACCAGGTGCCCTGCTCGAAGCCGAGCTTGGCCAGCACTCGCAGCGACGCGGCATTGCGGTGGTCGGGGGCGGCGTGCACCTCGCGCAGGTCGTCGTACGACGACACCACCACCTCAGCCAGCAGCACCCACAGCAGGCTGGTGCCGAGCCCTCGGCCGACGAACGCCGGCTCCCCGATCGCGTAGTCGATGCCGACTGCGTCCGGCTTCCCGGTCAGCAGCGCGTAGTCGGGGTGGTCGCCGATCCGGTAGTCCTGGGCGAATCCGACCGAGCGGCCGTTGACCTCGAAGACCCACCGCCGGGTCGGCTCCTGCCCCGACAGCGCGGGCCCGTAGTGGGCCGCCACCTGCGCAGCCGTGCGCTGGTCGTCCCACCAGCGGGCGACGTGGGGCTGGTTGACCCATCGGGTGACGTCACGCAGGTCACCCCAGGTCATCGGGCGGCAGGCGAACCAGTGCTGCTCGTCGACACCGAAGACCAGCGGGTCCCCGGAGAGGTCGACGGCCAGCACCCGGCCGGTCAGCCCGATGTCGGCCGCGCGCCGCTCGGCCGCGGCCCGCCACGACTCCCCCGCCCGCACCGTCGAGCGCGGCACCTCGATGCGCATGGCGCCATTGTGCTAGTCGAGCCCGGCACCGAGGTCGGGATCGAGCTCGACGTCGAGCTCCTCGCGGACCACCCGGAAGGCCACCGAGCTGGCGTGGCCCTTGCGGGCGAGCATGCCGACCAGGCGGCGCACCGCCTTGTCACGGTCGAGGCCCTGCACCGAGCGGAGCTTGCGACGCACCAGCACCCGGGCGGCCTCGACCTCCTGCTCGGGATCGACCTCCTCCAGCGCCTCGCGCACGGTCGGGTCGTCGATGCCCTTGCGGCGCAGCTCCTGGGCGAGCGCCCGGCGGGCCAGGCCCCTGCCGCTCTGGCGCTGGGCGACCCACTCCCGGGCGAAGGCCGCGTCGTCGACCAGCCCGACCTCCTCGAACCGGTCGAGGAGGTCGCTGGCGATCTGGTCGGGGACGTGCCGCTGGGCGAGCTTCTTCTCCAGCTCCGCCCTGCTCCGGGCCCGACCGGTCAGCTGGTCGAGCAGGATCTTGCGCGCGACCGCCTCGGGGTCCGCCTCGGGCCCGAGGTCGCGCTCGTCCTGGTCGGCAGGCTCGACGGGACGCACGTCAGAAGTCGACGCCCTCCGGGTCGGGCACCGCGGCCGGGTCGTCGACGGTGGCGCCGATGCCGAGCTTCTCCAGGATCCTCTTCTCGATCTCGTTGGCGAGGTCGGGGTTGTCGCGCAGGAAGGTGCGGGCGTTCTCCTTGCCCTGGCCGAGCTGGTCGCCCTCGTAGGTGTACCAGGCGCCGGCCTTGCGGATCAGGCCGGCCTCGACGCCGACGTCGATCAGGCCACCCTCGCGGCTGATGCCCTTGCCGTACATGATGTCGAACTCGGCCTGCTTGAACGGCGGGGCGACCTTGTTCTTCACGACCTTGACGCGGGTGCGGTTGCCGACCATCTCCTGGCCGTCCTTGAGCGTCTCGATGCGACGCACGTCGAGGCGCACCGAGGAGTAGAACTTCAGCGCCCGGCCACCGGTGGTGGTCTCCGGCGAGCCGAACATCACGCCGATCTTCTCGCGCAGCTGGTTGATGAAGATCGCGGTGGTGCGGGCGCCGTTGAGGGCACCGGTCATCTTGCGCAGCGCCTGGCTCATCAGCCGTGCCTGCAGGCCGACGTGGGAGTCACCCATCTCGCCCTCGATCTCCGCGCGGGGCACCAGCGCGGCCACCGAGTCGATCACGATCAGGTCGAGGGCGCCGGAACGGATCAGCATGTCGGCGATCTCCAGCGCCTGCTCCCCGGAGTCGGGCTGGGAGACCAGCAGCGCGTCGGTGTCGACACCGAGGGCCCGGGCGTACTCCGGGTCGAGGGCGTGCTCGGCGTCGATGAACGCCACGATGCCGCCGTTGGCCTGGGCGTTGGCCACCGCGTGCAGCGCGACGGTGGTCTTGCCGGAGCTCTCCGGACCGTAGATCTCCACCACGCGCCCGCGTGGCAGGCCGCCGATGCCCAGGGCGATGTCCAGGGCGATCGCCCCGGTGGGGATCACCTCCAGCGGAGCCCGGGTCTCGTCGCCCAGGCGCATCACCGAGCCCTTGCCGTACTGGCGCTCGATGTTGGCGAGCGCTGCGTCGAGCGCCTTCTCGCGGTCTGCACCGGCCATGTCGCTGTCGTCCCCTCGATCGGAGTTTCGTCGTCTTCGCCAAGACTCTAGGTGCGACCACCGACAACGCCCCGGCCCGCGGGAACTGCTGTGGACAACGGCGGCTCGACCCTGCCTGTGGACGTCAACGGTAGTACGAACACCTGTTCGACACGAGCCGACACGCCCACCGTCGGGCCGCGGATGGGCGCGCTTGCGAGTAGAAGCGGCAACGGCGGCCACGACGGGCAGGCCGGGCCTGCCGCGCCGTGACCGCCGCCGAGGGTCTACCTGGTGCCGGTGATGCGGTCCGGCGTCCCCGGCGTGTAGGGCGAGTGCGCCGTCAGGTAGGCGGCGAACGCGTCGATGTCGAGCCCGCCGAAGTACCGGCCGGTCCCGTTCCTGAACGCCGGGAAGTTGTCACCACCATCGGCGAGGAAGTTGTTGGTGACGATCCGGTACGACGCCGCCTTGTCGATCGGCGTGCCGTCGAGCCTCACCGATCCGTCGACCGGGCCGGAGGGGGTCATCTGGTAGGTGAAGCCGTGCGAGACCTGCAGCGTCTTGCTGTTGCCGCCGGAGTTGGCCCCGCTGACCTGCTCGGCGAGCAGGTCGTAGATGTCCTGCCCGGTCAGCGTCATCGAGACCAGGTAGTTGTTGAACGGCTGCACGGTGAACGCCTCCTCGTAGGTGACGTCGCCGGGCTGCTCACCCGCGTACTTCTGCTGGTCGGCGACCAGGTCGGCGCGGATCCCCCCGGGGTTCATGAACGCGATCACCGGCTGCTGGCCGCCGGTGACCACCGACGGGTCGGCGAGCTGCGCGTCGGCGATCAGGTCGCCGAGCGCGGACTCCCCTGCCGGGTTCGGGGTCCGGGTGACGTCGCCGCCGATGTGTCCGACCACCTTGCTGGCGATCGGCTCCACCAGCCGGTTGTAGGTGGCGATCAGGGCGCTCTCGTCGGTGTCCGGCTGCACGTCACGGGTGACCAGCTCGTTGTCGCTGACCACCGATGAGCGGACGATGTCGCGGGTGCGCCGGTCGTACGTCATCTCGGTGTCGGTGAAGAGCCGGCCGAACGAGGAGGCCGAGGTGACCAGCCGGTCATGCCCGTCGGGGTCCTTGATGTCGCAGACGTAGGGCTGGTGGGTGTGCCCGGAGATCACCATGTCGATCTGCGGGCTCAGCCGCTGGGCGATCGGGATGATCGGCGAGTCCGGGGTGAGCGAGCCGCCCTTGCCGCAGGCGTAGTCGTAGCTCGGGCTGACCTGGTAGGACTGGTCGCCGTGGTACCAGGTCTCCTGGCCCGGCACGCCACCCTGGTGGATCAGCACGACGATGGCGTGCACGCCCTGGCGCAGCAGCTTGGGCACCAGCGCGTTGGCGGTCCTCACCTCGTCGGTGAACTGCAGGCCGGCCACGCCCGAGGCGGTGACGATGCTCGGGGTGTCCTGCAGGGTCATGCCGATGAAGCCGATCCTGGCGCCGTTGACGTCCTTGACCGTGTAGGCGGGCAGGATGGTGCGGTCGGTGCCGGCGTACTTGACGTTGGCGGCGAGGTAGTCGAAGTCCGCCCCGCGGAACTGGTGCCCCTGCGGGCAGGAGTCCTGGTTGTTCTGGCCGTCGCCGTCGTCGAGACAGCCGCCGGACTGCATCCGCTGCAGCTCCTGGTAGCCCTCGTCGAACTCGTGGTTGCCGACCGCGCTGACGTCGAGGCCGAGCTTGTTCATCGCCTCGATGCTGGGCTCGTCGTGGAAGGCCGCCGACAGCAGCGGAGAGGCGCCGATCAGGTCGCCCGCTGCCACCGTGAGGGTGTTGGGGTGCCCCTGCCGGGCTGCGGCGAGGTGGGAGGCGAGGTAGGCCACGCCGCCCACGTCGGTGGTGTCGCTGACCGGCGCGCTGCCGTCCCAGTGGTGGCCGGTGACCAGCCGGCCCGAGGAGCCGGTCGGTGGCTCGAGGTTGCCGTGGAAGTCGTTGAAAGACAGCAGCTGGAGGTCCATGTAGCGGTCCTGCTGCGTGCCGTGGCCGTGGGCCGCGGCGGAGGCCGGCTGCATCGAGGCGAGACCGGCGAGGGCGCATGCCCCCGCTGCCATCGCACCGACGAGCCGGCGACGAAGCGTCGTCGACATCGTTTCCGCACTCCATTCATCCGAGAAGGTGTCCCTCAGGCCGGCAGGCTATCGGTGGCCGGGGACAACCATCGAGGGGCGGAGGTGACGATCCGGTGACAGTTGCGGACCGCGGGCTCAGCGGTCGCGGGCGGGAAGCTCCAGGGCGGCCCAGACGGCACGCCAGACGACCTTGGGGTCCTCTCCGGCGGCGAGTGCCTGGTCGACGGTCCGACCACCGAGCTCGGCCAGCACCTGCTGGCCGGCCCAGGACCGGGCGTACGCCGGACCGAGCGCGTGCTCCATCCGTGACCAGAACTCGGTGTGTCTCATCGCCGCCGAGGCTACCGACCGGCCGAAGTCTCCCAGCGGTAGCCGACGCCCCACACGGTGAGCAGCCGCTCCGGGCGCCCGGGATCGTCCTCGACCTTCTCCCGCAGCCGGCGCACGTGCACGGTCACCGTGGACGGGTCGCCGAAGGACCATCCCCAGACCTCGCGCAGCAGCTCCTCACGGGTGAGCACCTCGCCGGGATGGGTGATGAAGTAGTGCAGCAGGTCGAACTCGCGCGCAGTGAGGCGTATCTCCCGCCCGGCCCGCGTCGCCGAGCGCGTTGCAGTGTCGAGCGTCAGGTCCTCGTCCTGGACGTGCACCCTTGTCACCGGTCTTCCCCTCCGGGCCCGCTCGATGCGGGCCCGCTCCCCAGCCCGGCCCGAGAGGTGGTGTCCCACCCCAGGTGATCCATCAAGCCTAAACCCCACGCACGCGGCGATGTTCGTGCTGGAACAATCGCCCCATGCCTGCGTACTCCACCCGGTCCGCGACCGAGCAGGACCTGCCGGCGATCGCTGCGATCTACAGCCACGCCGTCGAGACCAGCCACGCCACCTTCGACCTCGAGCCGCCGGACACCGACTACTGGCGTGCCCGGCTCGACGGGCAGCACCCCGGAGATCACCTGCTGGTCGCGGTGGACGACGACGAGCGGCCCGTGGGGTATGCCTACTCCTGGTCCTACCGGCCGCGACCGGCGTACGACCTGACGCGCGAGACCTCGATCTACCTCGACGAGTCGGTGCGCGGCCAGGGCGTGGGCAAGCTGCTCTACCCCGCCCTGCTGGAGACGCTGGCGGTGTACGGGGTGCACACCGCCGTCGCGCTGGTGGCGCTGCCGAACCCCGCGAGCGAGCGGCTGCACCGTGCCTGCGGCTTCGAGCAGGTCGGCATGCTGCGGGAGGTCGGTCGCAAGTTCGACCGCTGGATCGACGTGCTGTGGTTCCAGAAGATGCTGGTCAACCTGCCCTGAGGGCCACGGTCAGCTCAGCAGCAGCCTGTCCAGGCGGCGGCCGACGAGGAGCAGTCCGACGCCGCCCATCGCGATCAGGTAGAGCACCGAGACGGCCGACTCCCAGGTGAGCACTCCGGTGGTCAGCTCGCGGCAGAGCACGACCCCGCGGTAGAGCGGGGTGATCTCGACCAGCCACTGCACCGCGGTCGGGAAGGCGCTGAGCGGGAAGAAGGTGGCGGAGAAGAGGAACAGCGGCAGGGTGCCGAGGGTGACGTACTCGAAGTCCTGCCACGACCTCATCCAGGTGGTCAGCGCCATGCAGGCGCCGCCGAAGGCCAGGCCGATCAGCAGCGCCGCGGGCACGGCCAGCACCGCCCACCACGACTGCACCAGCCCCATCGCGGCCATCACCAGCAGGAAGGCCGCGGAGTAGGTGCCGCCGCGCAGCAGCGACCAGGACAGCTCGCCTCGGGCCACGTCGCGGGTGGTCATCGGCGTGGCCAGGATCTGGTCGAAGAGCTTGGAGTACTTCAGCTTGAAGAAGAAGTTGTACGTCGCGTCCAGCAGCGAGCCGTTCATCGCCGAGGCCGCGAGCATCCCCGGCGCCACGAAGGCGGCGTAGCCGATCTCGTGACCGTGGAACTCGAAACCGGGCACCAGCTTGCCGACGCCGATGCCGATCGAGAACAGGTAGAACACCGGCTCGAGGAAGCCGGAGACGAAGACCCACCAGACCTCGCGGTAGGCGAGGTAGTTGCGTAGCAGCAGCAGCTTGGTGGCCTCGCCGGTGCCCAGCGGCCGGGCGGCGGCGCGGATGGCCACGTTGGTCGCCAGGCTCATGAGATCAGCCTCCGGGTCAGGCGCCGGATCGCCCACCAGGTGCCGAGCCCGCTGAGGGTCGCGAGGTAGAGGACGTGCACGAGGGCGGTCGTGGTGTCCACCTGGCCGAGCACGAGCATCCGGGTGAGGTCGACGCCGTGCCACAGCGGGGTCACCCGGGCGAAGGTCTCGAGCACGGGCCCGAGGTTGGAGACCGGGAAGAACGCTCCGGAGAAGAGGAAGAGCGGGATCATGCCGAGGCGGAAGATCAGCGAGAAGGCGCTGTCGTTGGACAACCCGACGCTGAGCCCGTAGATCGGGGCCGCGAAGGCGAGCCCGATGAGCATCTGCACCGGCCAGGCGAGCAGCACGCCCCACACCGACTCGAAGACCCCGAACGGCGCCATCACCGCGAGGAAGACGCCGCTGACCAGCGCCACCCGGAAGAGGACGAAGCCGAGGTGGGCGACCACCACGTCGAGCGGGCTCAGGGGCGTGGCGATCATGCCGAAGTAGGTGCGGTGCCACTTGACCATGCCCATCACGGGGTAGGTCACCTCGCCGAAGACCGTGGTCATCGACTGCGCGGCGACCATGCCGGGGGCGACGAAGGCGAGGTAGGAGGGGGCGCCGTCGAGCTGGGCGGGATCGCCCTGGACGAACTTCCCGAGCAGCACGCCCATCGCGACGATGTAGAGCAGCGGCACCACGAAGGAGGAGACGACGCTGCCCTTCCACGTGCGGCGGGCCACGGTGAGCCAGTAGTCGACCAGCCGTGGCGCGAGGAACCGCCCCGTGGTGGAACCTGTGGCGCTCATCAGTCCACCAGCGTCCGGCCGGTCAGCCGGAGGAAGACGTCCTCCAGGGTGGAGCGGCGCACCAGCGAGGCGTGCGGCTGCAGGCCGCGCTCGTGCACCTTCGCCAGCGTCTCCTCGCCGTCGGCGCTGTAGAGCAGCAGCCGGTCGGGCAGCACCTCGACCCGCTCGGCGAGGTCCTCGACCTTGTGCGCGAGCTGCTCGTGCTCACCGATGCCGAAGCGCAGCTCGGTCACCTCGCGGGTGGAGTGGTTGCGGATCAGGTCCAGCGGCGAGCCCTCGGCGACGATCAGACCCTTGTCCATCACCACCAGGCGGTCGCACAGCTGCTCGGCCTCGTCCATGTAGTGCGTGGTGAGCACGAGGGTGACGCCCTGCTGCTTGAGCCGGAAGAGCCGGTCCCACACGACATGGCGTGCCTGCGGGTCCAGGCCCGTGGTGGGCTCGTCGAGCAGCAGCATCTCGGGCCGGTTGATCAGCGACCGGGCGATGGTCAGTCGTCGCTTCATGCCGCCGGAGAGGTCGTCGACCTTGGCCTTGGCCCGGTCGCTGAGCTGCACGAAGTCGAGGAGCTCCTCGGCCCTCTCGCGCACCACCTTGCGCGGCAGCCCGAAGTAGCGGCCGTAGATGACCAGGTTGTCGAGCACGTTGAGCTCGACATCGAGGGTGTCCTCCTGCGGGCAGACCCCGATGCGTGAGCGGATCTCCGGGCCGTCGGTGGCCGGGTCGAGGCCGAGGATGCGCAGCGTGCCGCCGGTCACCGGCGACACCGCGGCGACCATCCGCATCGTCGAGGACTTGCCGGCGCCGTTGGGCCCGAGGAAGCCGAAGTACTCCCCCTGCGCGACGTCGACGTCGATGCCCCGGACGGCCTCGAAGTCGCCGAAGGACTTGCGCAGCCCGGCGGCGTGGATCATCGAACCCTTCACATCGGGCGACCCTAGCCCGAAGCACCGACAGCGCTCATCACCTTTTGGCCCCGGACCCGGCTCGCGGCCCGGGACGAGCGCCCTGCGCGGCCCGGATCAGCCGTCACCGACGGCCTCGGCCAGCTCCTCACCGCCGATCTCGCGCTCGATGTCCTCCAGCGGCCGGTTCTTGGTCTCGGGCACCTTCCGGACGAAGAACACGATGGCGCCGACCGCGATCGCGGCATAGATCCAGAAGGTCGGGCCGCGGCCGATCGCCTGGGTCTCCTGCAGGAAGAAGTAGGAGACGATGAAGTTGGCGCCCCAGTTGCAGATGGTGGCCACCGACATCGCCTGGCTGCGGAACTGCAGCGGGTAGATCTCGGAGATCATCAGCCAGAAGACCGGTCCGAGGCCGATCGCGAAGCCGATGATGTAGACGATCACGCAGGCCACGCCGAGCCAGGACGCGCCGTGGGTCAGCGAGGGGAACCAGAAGAAGGCGCCGAGCACGACCAGCGCGACGGTGAGGATCGCCGTACCGGTGATCAGCAGTCCGCGGCGGCCGATCCAGTCCATCATCAGCACCGCGGCGATCGTCATCACGAAGTTCGTGACGCCGACATAGACCGCGAGCAGGACGGCCGAGTCGGTCGAGGCGCCGGTGTAGTGCAGGATCGTCGAGGCGAAGTAGATGACGGTGTTGACGCCGACGAACTGCTGGAAGACCGCGAGGCCGATGCCGACCACCATCAGGGGCCGCACCCGGGTCGCGAACAGGTCGCGGACGCTCCAGTCCTTCTCCTTCTCGGTGACGTCCTGGATGTTCTGCAGCTCGTCGTCGATGTCGGACTCGGTGCGGGTGCGCTCGAGCACCTTGCGCGCCTCGTCGATCCGCCCGCGCTTGACCAGCCACCGCGGGCTGTGCGGCACGAAGACCATGCTGACGGCCAGCAGGACGCCGGGGACGACGGCGATCCCGAGCATCCACCGCCAGTTGTCGGTGACGTCGTTGAGCAGGTAGCCGGCGATGTAGGCCAGCAGGATGCCGAGGGTGACCATCACCTGGTTGTAGGTGACCGTGCCACCACGGATCCGGGGCGGGGTCTGCTCGGAGATGTACTCCGGGGAGACGAAGGACGCCGTCCCGACGGCCAGGCCCAGCACGAAGCGGGCGCCGATCAGCCAGGCGACGTCCTGGGCGAAGGCGGCCGCCAGCGCTCCGCCGACGTACACGCAGCCCGCCAGGAACTTGGTCCACTTCCGGCTGATCCTCTCCGCGAGGTAGCCGGAGATGCCGGCACCGATCATCGCGCCGATGAGGATCGCGGCGACGATCCACGACGAGGCGAAGGTGCTGGGGTGGAACTGCTTCTGGATGTGCGGCAGGGCCTGGCCGATGATGCCGGTGTCGTAGCCGAACAGGAAGCCGCCGAGGGCCGCCAGCACCGCGATCCCGGTGACGAAGCGGTTGCGCCCGGAGGCGGCGAACTTCAGGAACGCCACCCCCGAGGTGCTCTGCTGCGTGCCCTGCGCCATGACTCGCCTCCTCTACATCGTGATGCGATGCATCGGTACCCGAGGCCGCGGCGCTCCATGCCGGGCGACGTGCCCGAGCCGGTCAGCGGAGGGTGCGGACCGCCTGGGCGATGCCCTCGGCGTCCAGGGCGTGCGCCTGGAGCACCTCCGCGCGGCTGCCGGCCTCGACGAAGTCGGCGGGCAGCGACAGGGTGTGCAGCCGGCAGTCGGCGCCGACGGTGCGCAGCCCGCGGGCCAGCGCGTCGCCGAACCCGCCGGAGGGTGCGTTGTCCTCGATGGTCACCACCAGCCGGTGGCGAGCCGCGGCCTCGACCAGCGTGGGGTCGAGCGGTCGCACCCAGCGGGGGTCGGCGACGTTCACCGCGATCCCCTCCCCGGCCAGCGTCCCGGCCGCGGCGAGGGCGGCGGTGGCGAGCGGCCCGACGGGCAGCAGCAGCACCTCGGCCTCGGGTGCTGTGAGGAGCACGTCGGCGCTTCCCCACCGCTCGACCGCGGGTACGACGCCCCCGGCGCGACCGCGCGGGAAGCGGAGCACCGTCGGTCCCTCGTCGCAGGCGACGCACTCACGCAGCAGCAGCCGGAGCTGCTCGGTGTCGCGCGGGGCGGCGAGCCGGAGCCCGGGCACCAGGCCGAGCAGGCCGACGTCCCACATGCCGTGGTGGGAGGGGCCGTCGGGCCCGGTGACCCCGGCGCGGTCGAGCACGAAGGTCACCGGCGCATGGTGCAGCGCGGCGTCCATCAGCACCTGGTCGAAGGCCCGGTTGAGGAAGGTGGAGTAGATCGCGACGACCGGGTGCATGCCGGCGGCCGCCAGCCCGGCGGCGGAGGCGACCGCGTGCTGCTCGGCGATGCCGACGTCGAAGACGCGTTCGGGGAACTGCGTGGCGAAGGGCAGCAACCCGGTCGGCTGCAGCATCGCGGCGGTGATCGCCACCACGTCGGCGCGCTCTCGGCCGACCTCCAGCAGCGCGTCGCCGAAGACGCTGGTCCACGAGGGCCCCTTGGGCGCGATGGTCCCGCTCGCGGCCGGCGAGACGGCGTGCAGCCGGTCGGCCTCGTCGTGCTCGGCGGGCAGGTGTCCGCGGCCCTTGGTGGTCACGCAGTGCACCACCACCGGGTGGTGCAGCACCGCGGCGGCACGCAGCGCCCGCTCCACGGCGGCGAGGTCGTGCCCGTCGACGGGGCCGACGTACGCCAGGCCCATGTCCTCGAAGAGGTTGCCCTCGGCGAGGCCGTCGCGCAGCGCCTGCAGGTGCCGGGGCAGGTGCCCGGCGGTGGGTGCGTAGGAGCGCCCGTTGTCGTTGAGGACCACGACCACCGGGCGGCTCGGCGCGGAGGCGATGTTGTTCAGCGCCTCCCAGCACATGCCGCCGGTCATCGCGCCGTCGCCGACGACCGCCACCACCCGCCGGTCGCGGCGGCCGCTGAGCTCGAAGGCCTTCGCGATGCCGTCGGCATAGCCCAGCGCGGTGGAGGCGTGGGAGTTCTCCACCAGGTCGTGCGGGCTCTCCAGCCGGTTGGGGTAGCCGGACAGCCCACCGGCCTGGCGCAGGGTGTCGAACGCCTGCAGCCGGCCGGTGAGCATCTTGTGCACGTAGGCCTGGTGGCCGGTGTCCCAGACGATCGCGTCGTCGGGCGACTTGAACACCCGGTGCAGCGCGATCGTCAGCTCGACCACGCCGAGGTTGGGCCCGAGGTGGCCGCCGGTGCGGCAGACCCGGCGGACCAGCTCCTCACGGACCTCGGCGGCGAGGGCAGGCAGCGCGGAGGCCGGGAGGGCACGCAGGTCCTCGGGGCCACCCAGGCCGGCGAGCAGACCGGCAGGGGCCTCGACCCCGAGCTGCACTGCGTTCATGCCCCGACCGCGGCGCGCACCGACTCGCGCAGCGACCCCATCGTGGCGACCACCGCGGTGGGCTCGTAGCCGCAGTGGGCCATGCAGTTGGCGCACCGGTCGTCGCGGCCGCGACCGTACTGGGTCCAGTCGGTGTCCTCGATGAGCTCCTTGTACGACGACACGTACCCGTCCTCCATGAGGTAGCAGGGCCGCTGCCATCCCTTGAGCGAGTACAGCGGGATCGCCCAGGCGGTGCACTCGAAGTCGACCTTGCCCTCGAGGAAGTCGAGGTAGAGCGGCGAGTGGTTGAGCCGCCACTTCTTCCGCCGCCCGTCGCCGAAGGCCTTGCGGAACAGCTCACGGGTCTGCTCGGGGCCGAGCCAGTGCTCCTGGTCGGGCGCCTTCTCGTAGGCGAACCCCGGCGAGATCTGCATGTTGTCCACGCCGAGCTCGTTGTTGAGGTAGTCGAGCACGTCGATGACGTCCTGCGGGGTGTCGGTGTCGAAGAAGGTGGTGTTGGTCATCACCCGGAACCCGGCCGCCTGCGCCTCCTTGATGGCCGCGACCGCCTGGTCGAAGACGCCGTCCTTGCAGACCGACTCGTCGTGGCGCTCGCGCAGCCCGTCGATGTGCACCATCCAGGAGAAGTTCTTGTGCGGCTTGAACTTGTGCAGGTGCTTGGGCATCAGCACGGCGTTGGTGCACAGGAAGACGATCTTGTTGCGGTCCAGCAGCTGCCGGACGATCTCGTCGATCTCCTTGTGCATCAGCGGCTCACCGCCGGCGATGGAGACCATCGGCGCGCCGCACTCCTCGACCGCGGCGATCGCCTGCTCCACCGGCATCCGCTGCTTGAGCCAGTCGTGGGTCTGCTGGATCTTGCCGCAGCCGGCGCACTTCAGGTTGCAGGCGTAGAGCGGCTCGAGCTCCAGCAGCAGGGGGAACTTCTCTCGGCGGAGCATCTTCTGCTTCATCAGGTATCCACCCAGGCGGATGGACTGCCGCATCGGCATGCTCATGACTGGCTCACCTCTTTCGGTAGGGCGAACGAGACGTCCTCCACGAGGGTCCCGTTCTCGGTCACGGTCACGGGCCCGAGCCCGGACAGGTTCTGGACGAGCTCGTCGACGAGGGCCGGCGGGGCCGACGCACCGGCGGTGATGCCGATGCGGGAGACCCCCGCCAGCCAGCCGAGCTCCACGTCGCCGGCGTCGTCGACGAGTACCGCGCGGGTCCCCTCTCCTTCGGAGACCTCCGCGAGTCGCTTGGAGTTGGAGGAGTTCTGCGAGCCGAGCACGATCACCAGGTCGGACTTGCGGGCGATCTCGCGCACGGCACGCTGCCGGTTGCTGGTGGCGTAGCAGATGTCGTCCTTGCGCGGCCCGGCCAGCGCCGGGAACCGCTGCTGCAGCACGGTGGCGGTCTGCTCGGCCTCCTCCACCGCCAGCGTGGTCTGCATCGCGAAGGCGACCTTGGTCGGGTCGGGCACCTGCACGGTCTCGGCCTCGGCCGGGTCGGCGACCACGATGACGTTGTCGGGCGCCTCGCCCATGGTGCCGACGACCTCCTCGTGGTCGGGGTGGCCGATCAGCAGCACGGTGCTGTCGCGGTCGGCGAAGCGGCGCACCTCGTTGTGCACCTTCGACACCAGCGGGCAGGTCGCGTCCACGACGCGCAGGCTTCGCTCCTCGGCCTGGCGCCGCACCTCCGGGGCGACGCCGTGGGCGGCGAGCACGACCACGCTGCCCTCGGGCACCTCGTCGACCTCCTCGACGAAGATCGCGCCGCGCCGCTCGAGGTCGCGCACGACATGCACGTTGTGCACGATCTGGCGGCGCACGTAGACCGGCGCGCCGAAGCGCTCCAGCCCGCGCTCGACGATCTCGATGGCGCGCTCGACGCCGGCGCAGAACGAGCGGGGTCCGGCCAGCAGCAGCTCACGCTCGGCGGTCGCCGCGGCCCAGGCGTCGATGGCGGGCGCGGCCCGGCGCAGCGAGGCCAGCGCCTTGATGCCACGCAGCGGCATCCCCGGACGCAGCAGCGGCTGCTCGCTGTTGTCGACGATCGCGCGTACGACGACCGCACGGCCGGCCTGTCCGGCGAGCAGGGCCGACTCGGTGTCGACCGCGATCGCCCCGGACGCAGCGAGCGCGCGGCGCTCCTCGACCGACTCCACGATCCGGTCGGTGGTGACCAGCGGGCCGAGGTGCACGGTCATCCCCAGCCGGCGCAGCTCGCCGGCGACGAGGGCCGCGGCGTGGCAGGGGATCGTCTCGGCGCCGCGCCGCACCTCGCTGGCGACCACCACGTCGCCGGGGGCGATGCCGTCGACCAGGGCTCCGGCGACGCCGGCGACCAGCACGGGGTCCTCGCGGACCTCCCCGGCCGCGCGGCCGGTGCGCACGAGCGGGGCAGTGATCCGGCCGCGCAGCGCCAACCACTCGGCCCGCAGCGGGGTGCAGACGGTGCCGATGCCGGTGACCGCGCGGGAGCTGTCGGTGATGGTCATGTGTCCCTCCGTGCGTCCGTCGCCCGGCTGCTGGCCGGGAGGCTGGCGTGTCGGCCGGCGGCGCTGCCGGCGAGGTGGCGGCCGAGGTAGCGGCCGAGGGCCCAGATCGGGAACACCTGGCGGTAGAGGTGGTAGCCGATGTAGAAGTCGCCCGGGAAGCCGGTGCCGGTGTAGCGGTGCTCGTCCCAGCCGCCGTCGGGCCGCTGGTGG
Source organism: Marmoricola sp. (assembly GCA_036518175.1). Taxonomy (GTDB): domain Bacteria; phylum Actinomycetota; class Actinomycetes; order Propionibacteriales; family Nocardioidaceae; genus Marmoricola. The sequence goes on along the minus strand of DATDNR010000162.1, from coordinate 8,422 downwards.
TCGACCAGCCAGGCGACGCCCCGGCGTACGGCCTCGGTCCGCTCGCCGGCCGCCAGCAGCGCGAGCAGGGCCCAGGCGGTCTGCGACGGGGTGGAGTCGCCGCGCCCGATCCAGGTGCGGTCGGTGTAGGAGCGCAGGTCCTCGCCCCAGCCGCCGTCGGCGTTCTGGTGCTGCTCCAGCCAGCGCACCGCGCGGCGGATCCGCGGGTCATCGGTCTCGAAGCCGACGGCGACCAGTGCCGGCACCACCGCGCCGGTGCCGTAGACGTGGTTGACGCCCCAGCGGCCGAACCAGGAGCCGTCGTCCTCCTGGGCGTCGAGCAGCCACTGCACGCCGCGACGGCAGGCCTCGGTGTCGGCCTTGCCCTCTGCGGCGAGCATCTCCACCACGTGGGCGGTGACGTCGGCCGACGGCGGGTCGATCACCGCGCCGAAGTCGCAGAAGGGCAGCTTCAGCGGCGTGGTGTCGGTGTTGTCGGCGTCGAAGGCGCCCCAGCCACCGTCGGAGGACTGCATGCCAGTGGTCCAGGCGACCGCGTCGTCGAGGGCCCGGCGCAGCCGCTGCGGCTCGGGGTGGGCGACGCGGCGCAGCGCGAGCACGATCTCGGCGGTGTCGTCGGTGTCGGGGTAGATGTCGTTGGCGAACTCGAACGCCCAGCCACCCTTGGCCAGGTCGGGGCGGCGCACCTGCCAGTCGCCGTCGGCGCGGATCTGCTCCTGCAGCAGCCAGTCGGTGGCCTTCAGCACGGCCTTGTCGTCCGGCGCGACCCCGGCGTCGAGCAGGGCGGCGACGGCCAGGCCGGTGTCCCACACCGGGGACTGGCAGGCCTCCAGCCAGCGCACCGGGCCCTCGGGGGTCTCGGCGTGCACGGTGAAGCCCTCGAGCCCCTCGATGCCCGCCTTCATCACCGGGTGGTCCAGCGCGTAGCCGAGCAGGTGCAGCGCGATCAGCGAGTAGACCCAGGGTGGCTGGATGCCGCCCCAGCCACCGTCGGCCTCCTGGCGGGCGACGATCCACTCCGCGGCGCGGCGCATCGCCAGCCGGCGGACGACGCCGAGCGGCCCGCGGGGACCGACGCGGGTGTAGGCGTTGAGGGCGGTGTCGAGGCGCTGGAAGAACCCGTCGAGCGTCCACGGCGGGGCCTGGCCGTCGGCGGGGATGCCGCTGCGCAGCTCCGCGACGGTGAAGTCGACCCGGCGCACCGGCCGCAGGGCGCTGACGATGGTCAGCGGCACGATGGTCTGCCGCGCCCAGCAGGCCCAGTTGTAGATGTTCAGCGGCGCCCAGGTCGGCAGGAAGATCAGCTCCGGCGGCAGGTCGGGGCAGTCGTCCCACTCCCACAGCCCGAACAGCGCCAGCCACATGTGGGTGAAGACCCGGGCCTTCTCCAGCCCGCCCTCGCCGCGGACGAACGCCGCCGCGGAGCGCATGTGGGGTGCGGCGGGGTCGTCGCCGGCCATCCGCAGTGCCACCCAGGCCTCGACCGTCGTGGACAGCTCTCCGGGACCACCCGGGAAGGTCGACCAGCTGCCGTCCTCGCCCTGCTGGGAGCGGATCCAGCGGGCGGTCTCCTCGTTGCTCTGCACGGTGGCGATGCCGAGGAAGCGCCGCAGCATCAGGTCCTCGGCGTCCATGGTCACGTTGGTGGCCAGGTCGCCCTTCCACCAGCCGTCCTCGTGCTGCAGCGAGCGCAGGTGCTCCACGGCGGCGTCGAGGCAGGCCTCCACACCCGCCTCCACGCTGGTCTGCACGCCCGCCGCGGCGCGCCGGCGACCGGCCCGCGGACCCGGGATCGTCCTCGTCACCTGCTCGGTGACCTTCTCCGCCGTCACAGCTGCCTCTCCACGACGAACCGGGCGAGCTCGTCGAACCTCTCGCGGTTGCTCGGCGCGATGCCGGCGGCGTCGAGCGCCGCTCCGGCCCTGCGCACCCGTTCCCGGGCTTCGGCCAGGGCCCATTCACGGCCGCCGGCCCGCTCCACCAGACCGGCGGCGTGGCGCAGCTCGTCGTCGGTCGGCGCGTCGCTCTCGGCCAGCCAGCCGGCCAGCTCGCGCCCGGCCGCGCCGCCGTTCTCCAGCGACCAGACCACCGGCATCGTCTTCTTGTGCGCCAGCAGGTCGGAGTAGACGGGCTTGCCGGTGCGCTCCGGCGCTCCCCAGATGCCGAGCAGGTCGTCGACGAGCTGGAAGGCGAGGCCGAGCTCCCAGCCGTAGCGGCGGAACGCCTCGCAGGTCTCCTCGTCGGCCCCGCCGAGGATCGCCCCGAGCTGGGCGGCCACGCCCAGCAGCGAGCTGGTCTTGCCCGCGGCCATGTCCATGCACTCGGCCAGTCCGACGTCGTCGCGGCGCTCGAAGGCGACGTCGAGCACCTGGCCGCGGATCAGCTCGCGGGTGGCGACCGCGAGCGCCTGCCCTGCCCGGTGCGCGTGGGGCGAGTCGGCCTCGCCGAGCACCTCGTCGGCCAGCGAGGCGAGGGCGTCGCCGACCAGCACCGCGGTGGCGTCGCCCCAGATCGCCCAGACGGTACGGCGATGCCGCCGCTGGGTGTCGCGGTCCATCAGGTCGTCGTGGATCAGCGAGAAGTTGTGCACCAGCTCGACCGCCACCCCGCCCGGCACCGCGGGCTCGGGCGTGCCGGCGACCGCCTCGCCGGCCAGCAGGGCCAGTCCGGGGCGGACCGCCTTGCCGGAGCTGGCCTCGGTGGGCCGGCCCTGCTCGTCGCACCAGCCGAAGTGGTAGGAGGCCACCAGCCGGGAGTGGTCGTCGAGCCGGGCGACGGCCTCGCGCAGCGAGGGCTCGACCAGCTCCCGGCCCCGGCCGAGCATCTCGATGACACCGTTGCCGGGCCGGGTGAACGGCTGCACGGAGGTCATGAGGCCACCTCCGCGACGCGCTCCCGGGCGGTCCGGGGCGCGGCGTCGAGCACCGAGGCGGCGGCCGCCTCGCCGCTGCGCACGGCGCCCTCCATCGTCGCCGGCCAGCCGGTCGCGGTCCACGCGCCGGCCAGGTGCAGTCCTGGCAGCGCCGTGGCGGCACCGGGCCTCAACCGGCGCGTCCCCGGCGCCGGCCGGAACGTCGCTTGTCGCTCACGGGTCACGAAGAACTCCTTCACACGTGCATCGGCAGCTGCAGGAAGCAGCTGCCGCAGGGCGGGCAGTACCCACTCACGTAGATCGCCAACCGATACATCCACCAGATCGTCGGCGGCGGACAGCGAGATCGCGAGGTACTGCTCCTCCTCGGCGACCCCGCCCTGGGCGGTGCGGTCGAACACCCACTGCAGCGGACTGTCGACCGCCGCGACGAACGGCTCGTCGAGCACCCGGCGGTCGAGCACCACGTGGGCGTTGACGATGGGCGAGGAGCCCAGGGCCTCGGCCCAGCCCGGCTCGAGGTCCACGGCGCGGGACGGCAGCAGCTTCGCGGTCTCGGCCGGGGTGACGGCGAGGACGACGTCGTCGTACGACTCCCCGGCCAGGCGCCAGCCGTCGGCGGAGCGCCCCAGCTCGCGCACCCGGGCACGCAGCCGGACGTCGACCCCGGCGTCGGCCAGCGCGCGCGCCGCGGCGTCACCGTGCAGCTGCTGCAGCGGCACCAGCGACCAGCCGATGTCGGCGGCGTCGGCACGCTCCAGCAGGCCGAGCTGGAAGACGGTGGCGGCCAGGGCGAGCGAGGCGTGCTCGGCGCGGGCGTTGAGGGTGGCGATGCCGATCAGGTCCCAGACCGCTTCCACGGCCCGGTGTCCCTGGCCGTGCGCGGTCAGCCAGGCGCCGAACGAGGTCGCGTCGGTGGCGGTGGATCCGCGGTCGACGCGGCCGAGCGCGAGCGCGGCGCGCATCACCTGCAGCCGGGCGGTCGGGCTGAGCCAGCGGTAGGTGGCCAGCGCCGGGCCGAGGTGCAGCGGGGCGGGCAGGCCGGTGCGGCGCAGCCGGGCGAGGCCGCGGTGACGGCCGCTGCGCACGGGCACGTCGAGCCGGCTCTGGAGGTGCACCTGGTCGGTGACGCCGAGCCGGTCGAGCAGGCGCAGGTAGGAGGTGCAGCAGCGCAGGAACACGTGCTGGCCGTTGTCGACCCAGCGGCCGTCGCGCTGGAAGGAGTGGGTCAGCCCGCCCAGCTTCGGTTTGCCCTCGAGCAGCGTCACCCGGCAGCCGGCGTCGGCCAGCTCGAGGGCGGCGGTGATGCCGGCGAGCCCGCCTCCGACGACGGCGACGCTGCGGCCCCGGCTGTCGGTCATGCCCGGGCCCCCGCCAGCGAGGCGAGCGCCACCCGGGCCTTCTCCCCCACCGACAGCGACAGCCGCCGGTCGTAGACCTGCACCGGGTCGGCGGCGATCCGCACCAGCAGGTGGTGGTAGATGCCGGCCATCGCCCGGCAGGAGGCACCGCTGCGCCAGTCCAGGTGCGGCAGCAGCCGCCAGCCGAGGGAGTACCAGTCCTCGGCGCGGGCCGCGGCGAACCGGATGTAGCCGGCCAGCCTGGCCTGCGGGTCCTCGAGGTTGCCGTGCTCGTCGAGGGAGAGCCGCACGCCGAAGCGCTCCAGCTCGTCGGCGGGCAGGTAGACCCGGCCGTTGCCGAGGTCCTCGCGGATGTCGCGCAGGATGTTGGTCTGCTGCAGCGCGATGCCGAGCTGGTCGGCGTACAGCGAGAGCGCGTCGGGGTCGGCACCGGTCTCGCGCGGGCCGAAGATCGACAGGCACAGCCGGCCCACCGACCCGGCGACGTAGCGGCAGTAGGTGACCAGCTCCTCGAAGTCGGCGATGCGGACCTCGCCGAGGTCGAGCTGCACGCCGTCGACGAGCTCCTCGAACGCACCCAGCGGCACGGGGTAGCGCCGGGCGGCGTCGGCGACCGCGACGAACACCGGGTCGTCGACCTCGTCGATGCGGCCGAGGTCCTTGCGCAGCCGGGCCAGCGACGCCTGCTTCTCGGCCGCGGGCAGGTCGCCGTCGCCGATGTCGTCGATGCGCCGTGCCAGGGCGTAGAGCGCGCACAGCGCGTTGCGCTTCGGGGCGGGCAGCAGCCGGATGCCGTAGTGGAAGTTGCGGGCCTCGGTGCGGGTGATCTCCTCGCAGGTGGCGTAGGCCTGCTCGACCGTGGGCGCGCTCATCGGCGCCACCTCCCTCCGGGAGTGGCGAGCAGCCGCAGCGCGGTGGCGGCCGTGCCGGCGCGGGACGGGCGGGCGTCGCGGGCGAGCACGTCGCCGTGGGTACGCCGCAACGCCCGGACCGTGGCGCGGCCGCCGGCGACGAAACCGGCCACGCTGACCCGGGCCCAGCCGTCGAGTCGTCCGACGATGCCGGCGCCCTCCTCGAGGATGGTGGCGGCCCGGTCGATCTCGAAGCGCATCAGCGCGCGCAGGGCCGGGCCCGCCTCGCCGCGGTCGAGGTCGGTCTCGGCGACGGCGTACTGCCGCAGGTGCTCCTGGGGCAGGTAGATGCGGCCGGCGCGGCGGTCCTCGGCGACGTCCTGCCAGTGCTCGAGCAGCTGCAGCGCGGTGCAGACCCGGTCGGAGAGCCGGACGGTCTCCGGGTCGTCGACGCCGAAGACACCGAGGACCATCCGCCCCACCGGATCGGCGGAGAGCCGGCAGTAGCCGAGCAGGTCCTCGAAGGTGGGGTAGCGGGTGACCAGCTGGTCCTGCAGGTTGGCCTGGACCAGCCGGTGGAAGGGCTCGGCGGGGAGGTGGCGCTCGACCACGGTGGACCTCAGCCGGCGCAGCACCGGGTGCTCGGGGACCCGCCCCTCCCAGAGGGTGGTCAGGTCGGCGTCGAAGGCCTCGAGGGCGCCGGTGCGGTCGCCGGAGAAGCTGTCGCCGAGCTCGTCGACGGTGCGGGCGAAGCCGTAGACGGCATGCAGCGCCTCCCGGTGGCGCCGGGGCAGCAGCCTCAGCGCGACCGGGAAGTTCTCCGTCTGCTCCCGTGCGCGCAGCTGGGCATGCTGAGCGCCCGAAGGGAGCGTTCGCAGTCCTTCGTCACCCACGTTCTCCATCTTGCTGATGATCCTGTGCCAAATCTGCCCCGCCACGCCACATTCGGAGCAGGTGAATTTGTCATCCGGATACAGTGGTTTTCACGCGGATCTGGGTATCGGCGATTCCACCGGCCGGAAGGGCTGCACCGCATGACCGTCACCACGTTCGACCGGCCCCGTCTGGAGGACGCCCTGCTCGAGGGCCTCCCGGGCCTGTTGACCGAGGTGCGCGACCGGCTCAAGGACCGCTGGCCGGACTACGCCGAGTTCCTCGATGCCGACCGCGACGGGGTGATCGAGGCGGCGGCGATGTTCGTGCACCGGCTGCTGGACATGTCGGTGGCCGGGCTCTCCCGCCCGGAGGGCTCGCCGCCGGAGCGGGGCGACCAGACGGTGCACCTGGTCTTCGAGCAGATCGGCCGCCGCCAGCTGCAGGTCGGCAACGACCTGACCCGGTTGCTGACCGCCTTCCAGCTCGGTGCCCGGGTGGCGTGGCGCCATGTCTCGGCCACGGCGCTGCGGCTGGAGCTGCCTCCCGACAGCCTGGCCGCGCTGGCCGACTCGGTCTTCGTCTTCGTCAACCAGCTCTCGTTCTCGGCCGCCCACGGCTACGTGCAGGAGCAGATCGACGACGCGATGGCCCGTGAACGCAGCCGCGAGGAGCTCGCCGAGCTGCTGCTCTCCGACCGGGCCAGCCGCGAGGCGGTGCGCGCGGCGGCCTCGCACGCCGCATGGCGGGTGCCGGCGACCGCGGCCGTGGTGCTCGTCGACGGCGAGGACGACCACGCACGCAAGATCCTCGGGCGCCTCGACCCCGGCGCGCTGCCGGTGCGCCGCGGCGGCATCTTCGGCGCGATCGTGCCGGAGCCGGCCGGGCAGGGCCGGCGGCTGCAGCTGAGCCGCGAGCTGCACGGCGCCCGGGCCGTCGTCGGGCACACGGTGGCGCTGGAGCACCTGCCCCGCAGCGTCGAGATCGCCAAGATCGTCGCCCGGCTGCGCGAGAACGGCGTGCTCGACGGTGACCCGGTCTTCGCCGACGAGCACCTCGACGCCGTGATCGTGGGCCGCGACGAGGACCTGGCGCGGGCGCTGCGGGCCGAGGTGCTCGCCCCCCTGCAGGGCCAGACCGACGGGGCTCGGGCGCGGCTCACCGAGACGCTGGCCAGCTGGCTGCGGCACATGGGCGACCGGCACGCCATCGCCGAGGAGCTGCGCATCCATCCGCAGACGGTGCGCTACCGGATGGGCCAGCTGCGCGAGCTCTACGGCGAGCAGCTCGACGACCCGCGCTCACGCGCGCGCCTGTTCCTCGCCCTCCAGTGGCCGCTGCCCTGAGGCCGGCTCCGCGCGCTCGACCGGCTCGGGGCCCGAGACCATGCTCGCCGCCCCCTGCCTCTCCAGCCGCGCCAGCGTCGCGTCGATCCGGGCGGCCAGCGCGGCGGCGTCGAGCAGCTCGGGATCGGTGGTCAGGCCGATGCCGACGATCCCGGACCAGCTGAGCGCGCCGAGCGCCAGCGGCGTGCCGGGGGCGACCGGGAGGATCGGGTAGACGCGGTGGGTGCCGACGCCGGCGAAGGTCAGCGCCGGCGTCGGGCCGGGCATGTTGGAGACCACCGCGTGGAAGAACCGCGCCCCGTAGACGGTGCGGGCGAACCAGCCCGCCCACGGCTCGGGCACGAGGCGCAGCCCCGTCGCCATCACGAAGCGGGAGGCCATCGCCCGGGTCGGCCGGCGCAACCGGCGCGTGCGGTGGGTGACCTCGGTGAGCAGCTCGTCGAACGGCCGGCCGTCGACGGGCACGTCCACCATCACCGCGGCGGTGGCGTTGCCCTCGGCGGTCGAGTCGGGGGTGCGCACCATCATCGGCACCGCGAAGCGCAGCCTGCCGCCGGCCGACTCGGCCAGGCGGGGCGCCACCGCGTGCATCGCGTCGGCGACCACGGTGAGCACCAGGTCGGTGACGCGGACACCGCGGTCGGCCGCCGTACGACGCAGCGTCTCGAGCTCGACGTCGGCCACGTCGAAGGCTCGTCGCAGCGAGCCCTCGGGCAGCCGGCCCGCGCCGCCGTCGGTGGCGAGCTGGGCGAGCCCGACGCTGACCGCCGCGGCCCGCTGCAGCGCTCCGGGACCGCCGTGCGCGGGCACCGGCAGGCTCACCGGCGGCTGGAACAGGCTGAAGGAGTGCAGCACCGTGCCGATGCCGTCGGCGATCGCGTGGTGCACCAGCAGGATGAGGGCGTCGGTGCCCCCCGGGGCGATGTCACGGACGATCACCACCCGCCACAGCGGCCGGTCGCGCGGCATCGGGGTCTCGACCAGCTCCGCCATGATCCGGAACAGGCCGGCCATGCCGTCGGGCGAGTGCATCTCGGTCACGTGCCAGTCGAGGTCGACGGCGTCGTCCTCGATCCAGCGGGCCCGGCGCCACCGCGAGGCCGGCGCGAGCCGCTGGTG
>DATDNR010000161.1:0-9163 GCA_036518175.1 Marmoricola sp. | reverse complement strand
TGGTTGGCTTCGTTGCTCCACATCGGTTGCACCGCGAAATGGAACCTGCCGAACGTTCGGTTGGCGGGGTGGAAGTAGGCGCACTTGTCGCCGTTCTCGCTGGTCTGGTAGTCGTTCCAGCCGTCCTGCGTAGGCCACGTGTCGGGGTCGGTGACGGCCTCGGCGTACTCGTGACCGCCGGCGAGGCTGTAGCTGTCCAGGTAGCCGTGCCCGAACGCATCGTTCTTGTGGTTGACGCTGTTGCCGCCACAGCCGGCGCCTTGTTCGGGCGTGTAGGGCATGAACGCGTAGCGGATGCCGTGGCCGCCGATGTTGGTGACCTCGCTGTGGTAGGCGCAGTAAACGGTGCCGTAGGCGGTCGCGGCGTGACCGGGCGGGGTGAACACGAAGTAGGTGGCGTCCGGGTCGTAACCGAAGTGCCGCGACGCCTTCACGGCCTCCGTGGCGATCGGATCGGTCACCAGGTTCTGCGCCAGCCCGGTCGTCGCCATAGTGGCCGGGGCCGCGGTGGGATCGATCCAGACCCCGCCCAGCACCTGGCGCGTGTTGGCGATGTGCCGGGCGAGCCGCTGGCCCTTGCAGGTCGTGCTGCCGGGCGCGATGTTGTCGCAGTATTGGGTCTGGACACCGTTCCACGCAGTGCCGCCGACGTTTGCGAAGAACTTCGTCACGTAGTTCATGGCCGTGGTGTTGCTGTAGGCGTTCTTCGGGCCGGTGTGGAAGCCGCGCTTCCACTCGGTGCCCCAGAAGGTGACGTAGACCTTGGGATGGTGCTCGACCACCCCGCCGTGGAAGAGGAGGTCGTTGTACGACGCCGGATCGGGGGTGGCCGTGGATGTCGGTGCCGGGGCAGGCGCGCCGCTGCGGGGCCAGAAGAACACCTTGGGCGCCGACGTCGGACCGCCTGCACCACTGGTGGCCGGAGCTGCCGACGCGGTGGCACTCACCGCTAGCCCAAGGGCCGACACCACGACCAGCACGATCCACCTTCGCCTGCTGTTCATGAGTCCTCCTGGAGTCGGCCGGGGCGGGTGGAACCGCCGTCGATGCCACCGCAACGAGCCGCGGTGGCCCCGAGTTACGAGCCGTCCACGTGCTGCGCCCGGGATCCCCTGTCCCCGGCGTCCAACCTGATCTCGAATCACCCCCGCTCCACGCGCCGGAGTAGCGCCCACGGACGACGAACCGGGATCCGCGCCACCGGGGCTTCCCTCTGCGCGTTAGATCCGTAGGTCGGCCTGGGGCATGGTGGAGCGTCGCGCTCGCCGCTCTCGGGCAATGGCACGCCAGCGCACGGTTGCCACGTGCCGCCGCGCAGTGTCCGGCAAAGTCCCGAAGCGGCGGCCCATTGTGCTACTTCTTCTCGCGCGCGAGCCGGTTGCGGTGGTCATCCTCTCGTTTGGAGTACGCGGCCACGCGGATCGCTTCGTCGGATTCCAGTCCGCTGCCCAGCGCGCCGCCGACGGCGGCCGCCGACGCGACGAACCAGGTCAGTACACCAGGTCTGTGTAGAGGATGGCTGTTTGAGGCAGCCGCTCAGGGCATGTCCGGTAAGGCAGGCCAGCGAGCAAGCCACCTGCGGTGACCCCTCTGACGAGACCTCATCTATGCCGGCTCGTGGCCCCCTCGGGGGCCGGGCGAGCCTGCGCCGGCCCGCGAGCCCCCGGTTTGAGTGCCCTGTTGGTCAGCACCCAGGCTTGTTTGTGTACTAGGTGCATTGACTTACGGTTCGAGGGGCCCCAACCTTGATAGCCGTGGCGACACGACACGCACAGTCGGACTCGGTGCGGCCTTGCCGGCGGCCGGCTGGGGGTGCTCGACGCCGTGGATGCTGTGGTCGTGGCAGCTCGAACGGCTTGCCGTCATGGTCGCCGGTCGGGCTGCGCGGCGACGGACGCCCCCGAGAGCGAGCGAAGTTGATCGCGGGGTCATGAGCGAGGCAGGGCGAAACCCCCCGGCACCGTCGCGGAGCGAGGTGGTGGCTGGTTCAAGGCGTCGGACTGGCGGCGGTGTGATCTCGCTGAGCGAGGCGACCCGCGCCTGGGCCGTGGTTGCGCTGCAGACCTTCGGTGGGCCGGCCGGGCAGATCGCGGTCATGCAGCACAAGCTGGTCGATGAGAAGCGGTGGATTGGGCAGCAGCGGTTCCTGCACGCGCTGAACTACTGCATGCTGCTGCCCGGGCCCGAGGCGCAGCAGTTGGCGATCTACATCGGGTGGCTGCTCAACGGCACCGCGGGCGGGTTGATCGCCGGTGGCCTGTTCGTGTTGCCCGGCCTGGTGGCCCTCCTCGCGCTGTCTGCGCTCTACGTCGGCTACGGCAACAGTCTCATCATCGGCGCCTTGTTCGCCGGTCTGGCGCCCGCGGTGATCGCCATCGTCATCCAGGCCGTCTACCGGGTGGCCAAGCGGTCCGTGAATCACCCCGCCCTCGTCGGTCTGGCCGTCGCCTCATTCCTTGCCCTGGCGCTGTTCGGTGTGCCGTTCCCGGCCGTGGTGCTCGGCGCCGGGCTGCTCGGGTGGCTGCTCGAGCATTGGATCTCTGGGCTCGGCAACCGCCGCCCCGGCGCGGTCGGGGAGGGGCCGGCACCGCTGATCAGCGACGAAGCGCTGCACTACGACCTGCCCTCCAAGCGCCGCTCCCTCACCGTGGCCTCCTTCGGGCTGGTGGCCTGGTTCCTACCGGTAGCCGCGGTGGCAGTGCTGATCGGTCCCAGCAGCGTCTTCGTGGATCAGGGCCTGTTCTTCTCCGGGGCAGCGCTGGTGACCTTCGGCGGCGCCTACGCCGTCTTGGCCTACGTGGCCCAACAGGCCGTCAACGTCTACCACTGGCTCGTGCCCGGAGAGATGGTCCGCGGGCTTGCCCTGGCCGAGACCACCCCCGGGCCACTGATCATGGTCGTGGTCTTCGTCGCCTTCGTCGGTGCCTTTCACAACCCCGGCACCTTCAACCCGTGGGCCGCCGCCACCCTGGCCGGGCTGCTGGTCACCTGGGTGACCTTCGTGCCCTGCTTCCTGTTCGTCTTCCTCGGCGCTCCCTACGTGGAGCGACTGCGCAACAACCGCCACCTCAGCGCTGCCCTGACCGGCATCACCGCCGCCGTTGTCGGCGTCATCGCCAACCTCGCGCTGTTCTTCGCGCTGCACAACCTGTTCGCCGCCACCCGCCACGTCGCGGTAGGACCGCTGCACGTCCTCGTGCCCGTGGTCTCGACCTGGAAGCCGGCCGAGTTCGCCCTCACCGGTGTCGCGCTCGCGGCCATCTTCTGGCGCGGCTGGGGCACCCTGCGCACCCTGGGCCTGTGCGCCCTCCTCGGCCTCACCCTCGGCCTGCTCGGACTCACCTGAGCCGTAGAATCCGATGCCCGGCGGGGACACCCATCTACGACGGCGCACGGCACCCGCCACCCGACTGATGTGACAGACGCCGGCGCTCTCCGACCCTGCGCCGTTTCCGGCAGTTCCGGGCTGTCACTATCCGCGGCACGAGAGATCACCCAGCAGGACTCGGACATGGCTCTGGGACCCGCTTGTGTTGCAGGCACACCAGCGGGTCGCCGGTGAAGGCCTGGGGCTGTTGGCCCGGCAGGAACACCGGCAATGGCACCTCGCGGAGCAGGTGGTTGCCAGCTTCTCGTCGGGCACGACCCGAGGTCGCCCACGGTCGCCTCGGGCCGCGTCCGTCGGCTGGCGAAGTGGTTCCAGAACACCAACAAGCTGGCTCGCCCTTCAGCGGCCGTTGGGCGCTCCCGCGTACGTCGGCGGCCAGATCGCGGTGTCTGGGTGCTGTCGGTCGGCGGGTTGCGCGCTGGGGCGACCGTGTGTGTCGCCCCGGATTGGGTAGTGCAGGTGACACAGGAGGCAGGACGCAGAGGAGCGCGATGGCGCAGCAGGGCAGGGGTGTGGTCGTCACCGGGGACGGCGCCGGAACGGGTCGGGCGGTGGTCCGTGAACTGGTGGACGCCTACGACGCCGCCGTGCCGGCCCATGAGTCGGCGGGGCTGGCGGCGCCGCCGATCACCTGGAACCTGACCAAGGTGCCGAAGGAGACGATGCTGGTGCCGCCGATCCTTCAGCCTGGACGCCCCCCGAGGGCGGTCGGCTCCTTGGTGGAGACCCGGCCGCGCAGCATGGGGGTGGGTGTCGCCGGCGCCTCCACCATCCTCGGTGAACCGCGGGCGCCGAAGCTGCTGGACCTCTACCTCCGTCGAAGCGGGGTAGCGTCCCAGCCGGCCGGCCCGGACTCCCGGCGGTGGGGCGGCAGCGTCTTCGAGCCCTCCGAGGCGACTCAGGACGTCGGCCCCCACGGCCCGTTCGACGACCGGGCGCAGGACCACGGCCCGTTGCGGTGGGTCTCGATGCAGCGGCCCAGCCTGCTTTCCGCGGCCGGCGTCGGGGTCGCCGCCGGGCTGGCGCTGCTCGTCGGGCGCACCCGCTGATGGAGCGCCAGGGCGGGTTCGCCCCGCTGGGGGCGTACTCGATGCTGGGCGACTGCCGCGGTGGCGCGCTGGTGGCCGCCGACGGCGCCATCGACTGGTTGGCGGTGCCCCGGCTGGACGCCGCACCGGTGTGCGCGGCCCTGCTCGACCCCGAGGGAGGTGGGGCGATCACGCTGGCCCCGACGGTGCCGCATGAGTGCAGCCAGCGGTACGTGCCGGGCACGATGGTGCTGGAGACGACCTTCCGATGCGCCGACGGTGTGGTGCGCGTGACCGACTCGCTGAACCGGTCGGTCACCGGCGTGCTGCCGTGGACGGAACTGGCTCGACGCATCGAGGCGTCCGGCGGCCCGGTGCCGATGCGCTGGGAGGTGCGCCCCGGGCACCGGCTCGGCAACGCGCGGCCCTGGGCGGAGCACTGCGGAGACGACCTGGTGCTGCACGTCGGCGACATCCTGCTGGGGCTGGTCGCCGACGGCGTCGGCAGCCCCCGCCTGGAGCACGGCGACGGCGGCGCACTGGTCACCGGCGAGTTCAGCATTGGCGGCGGCGACCGGGCGCTGCTCGCGCTTACCGCTGCGGCGGGGGAGCCGCTGCCGTTCGCATCCGCTCGGGAGATCGACGGACGGCTCGACACCACTGCCGAGGCGTGGCAGCAGTGGACTGCTCGGATCGACCACGACGGACCGCACCCCGGGGCTGTGCGGCGCTCGGCGCTGGCGCTGAAGGCGCTGACCGTCGCCCCGAGCGACGGGATGGCCGCCGCGCTGACTACCTCGCTGCCCGAGCGCATCGGCGGCGAGCGCAACTTCGACTACCGCTTCGGCTGGGTACGCGACGCCTCGTTCGCGATCGACGCGCAGTCGCGGCTGGGCCTGAGCGAGGAGGTGCACGGCTCGCTGGCCTGGCTGCTCGAAGCGGTGCGGGCAACTGCGCCGCAGGTGCGGACGATGTACACCCTCGACGGCGCCCCGGCCTCGGCGGAGATGACCGGACTAGAGGAGCTGCCGGGCTATCGGGGGTCGCTGCCGGTGTACGTGGGCAACGCTGCAGCCGAACAGCTGCAGCTCGGGGCCTACGGCGACCTTGTCGACGCGGTGTGGCGGCACAACGACCAGGGGGGCTGCCTGGACCCAGCGAGCTCGACGGCCGTGGCAGACGTCGTGGACCGGGTCTGCGACCGCTGGCAGAGCAAGGACGCCGGCCTGTGGGAGCTGGGTGACGACGAGCACTACACGAGCTCCAAGATCGGCTGCTGGGTGGCGCTCGACCGCGCCATGCGGCTCGCCGAGGCCGGCCAGGTGGCCTCGGGGCACGCCGACCGCTGGCGCACCGAGCGCGAGGCGGTGCACGCCTGGGTCGACGAGCACTGCTGGTCGGAGACCAAGCAGAGCTACACCTTCTACGCGGGCACCGACAAGCTGGACGCCGCGGTGCTGCTCGCGGCGCGCACCGGCTTCCTCGCCGGCGACGACCCGCGCCTGGCCAGCACGGTGGCCGCGATCCGCGCCGAGCTGGGCGCCGGCGGCCCGCTGCTATACCGCTACAGCGGGATGTCGGAGCACGAGGGCGCCTTCGTGGCCTGCAGCTGCTGGCTGGCCGAGGCCCTGGTGGCCCTGGGCCAGCACGAGGAGGCGGCCCAGCTGCTCGACGAGCTGGTGAAGTACCGCACCGAGACCGGGCTGCTGACCGAGCAGGTCGACCCCGGCACCGGGGAACTGCTCGGCAACCTGCCGCAGGGACTCAGCCACCTGGCCTTCATCGGGGCCGCGACCGCGCTGGCGCGGCGCCGCTGAGCGCTGCCGTCAGCGGGCGATGGGCAAGCCGACCGCGCCAGTGCTAGCGGTCAGTCCGCGTTCGTGCCATCGGCCGCCGCCAGGCCAGCTCGGGAAGCGGGCTGCGCTCCTTCACGCTGGAGACGCTCTGCTCGACCGCGGCACGCTTGCTGCCCCTGGGGATCGATATGGTGCGCTTGTCGGCGCCCGGGTTCGGCAGGTCGGTCTCTTGGCCCCTGACTCGGGTTCACCGCCGCGACCGCAGCCAGTCCCTCCGGCTGTGATTACCGGACATGGCCGATGAGCGGGCGGCGGGTTTCAGCGCAGTCAGGCGCGGGCCCGGTGTCGGTGCGGCGTGCCGGGGTCGAGGCGATGGGTGGCGTGGTCAGCGTGGGAGAGGGCTTCCTCGAGGAGGCGCTGAACGTGCGTATTGGCCGCGACGTAGTAGGCGAAGGTGCCTTCGCGTCGCACGTGGACGAGTCCAGCGAGCCGCAGCTTGGCCAGGTGCTGGCTCACGGCGGAGGGGCTGGCGTCGATCAGCTCAGCCAGGCAGTTGACCGACGACTCGCCTTGGAGGAGTGCGACCAGGATCTTGATGCGATTCTTGTCGCTGAGCATGCGGAACGCGTCGGCAGCCACCTGCACATCGGCGTCGTCGGGCATCTCGAAGTTCGGTATCTCTTGGTGCACGAAGAGATCATAACTTGCATACCTGCGTGATCACGCAGATACTCAGGTTCAGTGAGCACCGAACAGCCCGATACCCACACCTCCGGCGGCCTCCACGACCACGACGAAGACGCTCACCACGACCACTCGCACGGCCTCGTAGATCCCTCGATCGTCCGATCCAGATCGGGAGTCAAGGCAGTCAGCCTCAGCCTGGCCGTTCTCCTGATCACGTCGGTGGTTCAGCTCGCGGTCTTCTTGCTCAGCGACAGCGTGGCACTGCTCACCGATGTCATTCACAACGGGGGTGACGCCCTGACCGCGATCCCACTCGGCATCGCGTTCTTCCTGCGGAGCCGACGAGGTGAGCTTTGGGCGGGTTACTTCGTCGTAGCAGTCATCCTGGCCAGCGCCCTGCTCGCCCTATTCGAAGTGGTCGACCGCTTCCTCCATCCACAAGCGCCGAGCCACCTGTGGGCGCTGTTCGCCGCAGGAGTCGTCGGAGTCATCGGCAACGAGGTGGCCGCTGTCGTTCGCTGGCGTGCCGGAAAGAGACTCCAATCGCCCGCACTGATCGCAGACGGCATCCACGCCCGAGCCGATGGCTACGTCAGCGCTGGCATCATCGCTTCGGCGGGGTTCATCGCCCTCGGACTGCCGATTGCCGACCCCATCATCGGCCTGATCATCACCGGACTCATCTTCCACTCCACATGGGAGTCATGGAAAACCATTCGTCGTGGCTGACCAACGTCCGGACAGGTCGCATAGTGTGCGCCTCTCGCGAGTGCCTACGAGTTGCCTGGCGGTGTGGATGTGGTTCGCGTGCTTAGTGTCGCCAGCCCGGAGGGCCCTGTCCGAGTACCGCGCTAGCTAGAGGGTCGGGCCGGCGCAGGAACGAAAATCGATGCCTGTCGGCCGCTTCGTCGGGGAACGATGTGTTTACCGGATTCGCGCTCGGGTCGTTGGAGAGAAGCCGCGCCGGCACATTCTGTCGATGGTCCCGACTCCGTGGGCCGCCAGCCGCCCCGTTAGCCGTGCACACCGGCTCGATCATCCCCGTGGCGTGGCCTCTAGAGCCGTGACGAGTATCTCCTGGCGAACTGATTTTGGTGAATGCTCGGTTCTGCCCCGCGGCTTCCGGTTCGAGAGCAGAATCGCAACGGGTCTTTCGGTCCTACTAGTCCCCCGGGCGAGAACGTCATGCTTAGACCCACGGCGGATGGGGGCCCGCCACCTCGCGTTGAGACGCCAGCGCCCACTCACTCCAGTCGGGAGGGCGCGAATGTCTGCTCCACCCCATAACAGCGAGCCGGGGCGCGACCCCGTTGGTGAACTGAGGGCCGCGTTGTTCGAGCGCGTCTCAAGACAGTTGATGCGCGCCCGTGAGCGGAGCGCGACCCTAGGCGCCGAGCTGCGACCGACTCTCTACCTGAGCGAGGCGTTGCGTGTGGCCAACGATCTCTACCTACTCGGCGCCCTCTCCGTCGCGCCCACCCTTCGGTGGCGACCACAAGACGCCGAGATAGCCCTCGCTCCTTGGAAGGTGCGCGTACTGAAAGATCCCGACTCGCTCTTCCCCAGCACTCGCCCATCCGATCCCCGCTGACGGCGAACATCATGCGCCTGTGACTTGGCCCGGGCGCACAAGGCGCTGGCCCGGCGCCAGAAGCGGACCGCTGCGGCGCACCGCCGAGGAGCAGAACGGCACTTGGAGGCAGCCCAGCGTCACCAGAAGGCGGCCGACGTCATGGATGCCGTCGGCCAGCACCGCGTCGACGAGCATCCCCGCGACGCGCACGCGGATCGAGACCAAGCCGCCGGGCAGAACACGACGCGACTGTGGATGAGCCGCACAGCGGCGGTCAATGCCATCCGCTCATTCCGCATTCCGCGCGGACGCCGACCCGGCCTCATGCCCGCGAGAGCGCGCGGTGGCTGGCGGGTTCCCGCGCGTGACAGACCTGGAGTCAGCCGGTTGCGGAGGTGGTGTTCTCAAACGCAGTTCCAGATCGTGGTCCCGGCCGAGCGCGCGGGCCGCGGCGGCGGTGACCCCGCGGTCGACTAGGACCAGCTGGAGCCGGCCGCTGACGTCTTGCTCGGTCAGGTGCTGCAGCATCAGCTGCGTGGTCCTGTTCTCGTGGGTCGAGGCCGGAGCGACCAGCGCACCCACTGGCAGTCCGGTCACATCGACTGCGACTACCCGCTTGGCGCCGTTGGTGCGGCCGTAGGGACCGCCGCGGTCGTGGAAGGTGAGCCCGCCGCTGGAGGACCCTCGGGCC
>DATDNR010000160.1:0-26250 GCA_036518175.1 Marmoricola sp. | reverse complement strand
CGCGGGCGTTGCGGGCTCGACCAGGTCGAGCAGGGCGGCGAACTCCAGCACCGTGAACGTGCGGCGCAGCGCCGACGGCGTCTCGGCGAGCACGCGCGAGCGCAGCTCCCGGGTGGCGGTGAGCACGAGGTCGGCGTCGCGGACCATCGCCGGGGTCAGCTGGCGGGCGGTGAACCCGTCGGCGGTGGCGCCGTACTGCTCCAGCTCGGCAGCCGCCTCCGGCGACATCGGGGCGCCCACCATCGCGGCGACGCCGGCACTGCTCACCGCGACGTCCGCGCCGGCCAGTCGGGCCGCGAGCAGCCGCTCCCCGAACGGCGACCGGCAGACGTTGCCGATGCACACGAAGAGGACGCGGAAGGCGGACACCTGCCCACGATAGACTGGCGGTTGCGCCACTCGGCGCAGCCACCCGAGACCACGACACCTGTCCCGACCATGCCCACGGGACCTGGAAGGCACCGCCCGCATGAGCACCTCCCGCCTCGACCTCCGCAACGTCGCGATCGTCGCGCACGTCGACCACGGCAAGACGACCCTGGTCGACGCGATGCTCCGGCAGGCCGGCGCGTTCACCGAGCACGAGGCCGAGAGTGTCGGCGAGCGGGTGATGGACACCGGCGATCTCGAGCGCGAGAAGGGCATCACGATCCTCGCCAAGAACACCGCGGTGCGCTACATCGGGCCGTCGGCGCCCGAGGGCATGACGATCAACATCATCGACACCCCCGGGCACGCCGACTTCGGCGGCGAGGTCGAGCGTGGCCTGTCGATGGTCGACGGCATCGTGCTGCTCGTCGATGCCTCGGAGGGGCCGCTGCCGCAGACCCGGTTCGTGCTGCGCAAGGCCTTGAACGCCGACCTGCCGGTCGTGCTCGTGGTCAACAAGGTGGACCGCTCCGACGCGCGGATCAGCGAGGTCGTCGACGAGACCTACGAGCTCTTCCTCGACCTGCTCGACGAGAACCACGGCCAGGACGCCCTGGACTTCCCGGTCGTCTACGCCTCGGCGAAGGCCGGCCGGGCGTCGCTGGAGATGCCGGCCAACGGCGGGCTCCCCGACTCCCCCGACCTCGAGCCGCTCTTCCGCACGATCATCAACACGATCCCGGCGCCGGAGTACGACGAGGGCGCGCCGCTGCAGGCCCACGTCACCAACCTCGACGCCTCGCCCTTCCTGGGCCGGCTCGCGCTCGTCCGCGTCCACCAGGGCACCCTGCGCAAGGGCCAGAACGTCGCCTGGATCAAGCGCGACGGGTCCACGCAGAACGTCAAGATCACCGAGCTGCTGGTCACCGTCGGGCTGGAGCGCATGCCCGGCGAGGAGGCCGGGCCCGGCGACATCGCCGCGATCGCAGGCATTCCCGACATCATGATCGGCGAGACGCTGGCCGACGCCGAGACTCCGGTGCCGCTGCCGCTGATCACCGTCGACGAGCCGGCCATCTCGATGACCATCGGCACCAACACCTCCCCGCTCGCCGGTCGGGGCCCGACGAAGGGCACCAAGGTGACCGCGCGGCTGGTCAAGGACCGGCTCGACCGCGAGCTGGTCGGCAACGTCTCGCTGAAGGTGCTGCCCACCGACCGCCCCGACGCCTGGGAGGTGCAGGGCCGTGGCGAGCTGGCGCTGGCGATCCTGGTCGAGCAGATGCGCCGCGAGGGCTACGAGCTGACCGTCGGCAAGCCGCAGGTGGTGACCCGCGACATCGACGGCCGGCTGCACGAACCGGTGGAGCGACTGACCATCGACGCGCCCGAGGAGTTCCTCGGCGCGATCACCCAGCTGCTGGCGGTGCGCAAGGGCCGGATGGAGCAGATGACCAACCACGGCACCGGCTGGGTGCGGATGGAGTTCCTCGTGCCGGCGCGCGGACTGATCGGCTTCCGCACCGAGTTCCTGACCGAGACCCGCGGCACGGGCATCGCCCACCACGTCTTCGACGGCTACGAGCCGTGGGCCGGGGAGATCCGGTCGCGCGCCAGCGGATCGCTGGTGGCGGACCGGTCCGGGGCGGCCACGTCGTACGCGATGACCAACCTGCAGGAGCGCGGCGTCCTCTTCGTCGACCCGGGCACCGAGGTCTACGAGGGCATGATCGTCGGGGAGAACTCCCGCGCCGACGACATGGACGTCAACATCACCAAGGAGAAGAAGCAGACCAACGTCCGCTCCTCCACCGCCGACAACTTCGAGAAGCTGATCCCGCCGAAGAAGCTCTCGCTCGAGCAGTGCCTGGAGTTCTGCCGCGAGGACGAGTGCGTCGAGGTCACCCCCGACACGGTGCGGATCCGCAAGGTGGTGCTCGACCAGAACGAGCGCGCGAAGATCGCGGCCCGCGCGCGCCGCTGAGCTCAGCCCATGCCCAGGTAGCTCTCCTGGACCCGCGAGTCCGCGAGCAGCTCGCCCGCCTTGCCGGAGAGCACGACGCGACCCGTCTCGAGCACGTAGGCGCGCTCGGCCACACCCAGGGCGGCGTCGACGTCCTGCTCGACCAGCAGCACCGACGTACCGGTGGCGGCGATGTCCGGCAGCCGCTCCATGATCTCGTCGACGACCACGGGGGCCAGGCCCAGGGAGAGCTCGTCGATCATCATCAGCTCCGGCTTGCCCATCAGGCCGCGGCCGATGGCGCACATCTGCTGCTCGCCGCCGGACATGCTGCCGGCGACCTGGTTGAGTCTCTCGCCGAGGCGGGGGAACATCTCCACGACCTCGTCGATGTCGTGGTTGCCGATGCGCCATCCGCCGAGGCGGAGGTTCTCCCGGACGGTCAGGCCCGGGAAGAGCCGCCGCCCCTCCGGCACGTGCGCGATGCCGAGGTCCACGATCTGCTCGATCGAGCGGCGCTGGATCTCCCGGCCGCGGAAGGAGACGGTGCCGCCGGTGGGCTGCACCATCCCGGAGAGCGCGCGCAGCAGCGTCGATTTGCCCGCACCGTTGGGTCCGACCAGGGCGACGATCTCGCGCTCCCCCACCTCGAGGTCGATGCCCCACAGCACCTGGACGCGGCCGTAGCCCGCCTCGAGACCCGAGACCTCAAGCATCCTTGCTCTCCCGCCTGCTCGCGTAGCGCTGGCCGAGGTAGGCCTCGATCACGCGCGGGTCCGACAGCACCGCACGAGGCTCCCCGGAGGTCAGCACCTTGCCCTGGTTGATGACCAGCACCCGGTCGCTGATCGCGAGGATCGCCTTCATCACGTGCTCGACCACGAGGATGGTCAGTCCCTGCTCCTTCAGGCGCAGGATCAGCTCCAGGCTCGGCTCGATCTCGCTGGGCCGCAGCCCGGCCATCACCTCGTCGAGCAGCAGCAGCTTCGGGCTGCTCGCCAGCGCCTTGGCGAACTCCAGGCGGCGGGCGTCGGCCACCGAGAGCTCGGCGGGCGGTCGGTCGGCGACGCCGACGAGGCCCACCTCCTCGAGCAGCTCGTCGGCGCGGCGGATCGCCTGACCCATCGTGGAGGCGTGGTGCGGCCCGTAGAGCACGCCGACGGCGACGTTCTCGCGCACGCTCATGCCGCGGAAGGGCTTGACGATCTGGAACGTCCGCGCCACCCCGGCATGGGCGACCGTCCACGGCTTCCTGCCGGTGAGGTCCTTGCCGTCGATCAGCACCTTGCCCGACGTCGGCTTGATGTGCCCGGTGACCAGGTTGATGAAGGTGCTCTTGCCGGCGCCGTTCGGGCCGATCACGCCGAGCACCTCGCCCTTCGGCACGCTGAAGGAGACGTCCGAGACTGCTTGCAGGCCGCCGAACCGGCGCCCCAGGCCACGCGTCTCCAGGACGGGGACGTCGTTCACAGCCGGTACCTCCGCACGTTGGAGAGCAGGGACCAGTCGCCGGTGCGACGCGCCTCGACCACGTAGTTGACGAAGCCCTGCGGCAGCAGGACGACGCCGACGATGATGATCAGCCCCAGGATGAAGATGTGGGCGTCGGTGAAGTTCTGTCGCAGGTACTCCGACAGGAACTGCAGCGCGACCGCGCCGACCAGCGGCCCGACGACCGTGCCCGCGCCGCCGATCACGACCATCACGACCATCAGCACGGTGATGTCGACGTCGAAGAGCCGCGCCGGGTAGATCACCGCCTGCTGGAAGGCGTACGCCGCTCCGACCAGCCCGCACACGAAGCCGGACAGGGCGAACGCGAGGACCTTCGCACGGGTGGTGTTGATGCCGAGCGCCCCGGCGGCGTCCTCGTCCTGGTTGATCGCCCGCAGCGCGAAGCCGAACTTGTTGCGCGAGACCAGCGTGGAGATCGCCAGGGCGAGCGCGGCGAGCCCGAGGAAGAGCCAGTAGAAGCCGTCGTTGCCCAGGTAGGTCGTGGTCGCCTTGGTGCCGACCGTGGGGATGGTGATGCCCGCGCCGCCACCGGTCAGCCTCGGCAGGTTGGTGACCACCTCGCGCATGCCCTCGGCGACGCCCAGGGTGGCGATCGCGAAGTAGTGCCCCTTCAGCCGCAGCAGCGGCAGGCCGATCACCCCGCCGAAGATCGCGGCGACGACGCCGCTCACCGCGAGCGAGAGCCAGAAGCTCGCCTGCCAGTGCACCATCGCCACCGCGGTGGTGTAGCCGCCGATCCCGAAGAAGGCCACCTGGCCGAAGGAGGCGTATCCGGTGAAGCCACCGATGAGGTTCCAGCCCTGTGCCAGGGCGATGAACATGAAGATCGCGGAGACCGTCCGCTCCTGGCCGGTGTAGATCTGGCTCTGCAGGCCGAGCATCGCGACGACCCCGAGCGCCAGCAGGCCCCAGGGGGCCAACCGCCGCCACCACGGCTGCACCGCCGGGGCCGGGACGGCCGCCTCGGCCCGCGCGCCCTCGCGCAGCTGGCTCATCACACCTCCACCCGGCTGGCGTAGAACGCCCGGCCGAGCAGGCCGGAAGGCCGCGCGATGAGCACCAGGATCAGCACCAGGAAAGCGATCGCGTTCATCCACGTGCCGGGGAGGTAGAGCCCTGCCCAGGCCTCGACCAGGCCGATGACGATGCCGCCGACGAGCGCGCCGTACATGTTGCCCAGCCCGCCGAGCACCGCGATCACGAACGACAGCAGCGTGTAGCTGCCCGCAGCCGCCGGGTTGAACGTGCCGACGGTCCCGACCATGGTGCCGGCGATCGCCGCCATCGCCGCCGCGATGCCGAAGGTCAGCGCGTAGACGTGGCGCGCCCGGATGCCCATCAGACGGGCGGCACCGCGGTCCATGCCCGTGGCCAGGATCGAGATCCCGGTGCGGGTCCGGGTCACCAGTGCCACCAGCAGCAGGGTCACCACCACCGCGATCGCGAAGGCGACCAGCCGGCCGAGCGGGATGTGCACCTCACCGAGCGCGATGCTGTTGCTGGCGTAGCCGGTGTGGATGCTGCGGTAGTTGGCCGTGAAGCCGACGTTCATCGCCTGGATGATGATCAGCGAGAGGCCGAAGGTCAGCAGCAGCGTGATGAAGATCGGCCCGTTGATCACCAGGTTGACCAGGAAGCGCTGCACGGCGTACCCGATCACGAAGAGCACTGACGCGGCCACGAGCATCCCCAGCAGCGGGTCCAGTCCGAACCGGTCGTGCATCATCCAGCCGACGTAGGCGCCGAGGATGACGAACGCGCCGTGGGAGAGGTTGACCACGTTCATCACCCCCCAGACCAGGGAGAAGCCGACGGCGACGAGCGCCAGCAGCCCTCCCTGGAGGACGCCGTAGACGGTGGCCTGGAGGAACTCCGTCACGACTTGTTCCCGGGCCAGACCATCTTCGCCTCGGCAGAGGCGGTCGGCCACACGGTGACCACCTTGCCGTGCTGGATCTGGATCACCGACATCGGCTTGTAGACGTTCTGTCCCTTGGAGTTGAACTTGATCCGGCCGAAGAACGACGTGGTGTCGAGCTTCGCCAGCGCGTCACGGACGGCGTCGGGCTGGGTGGAACCGGCCTTCTCGATGGCCATCACCAGCGCCAGGCAGGCCGCGCTGGCCTCGGCGTCGTGGTAGTCCGGAGCGTGCCCGTAGGCCTTCTGGATGTCGGCGGCGTACTGCTTGGCGTCGCCGAAGAACTTGTCCGACCCCTTGGTGGTGTCGGTCCACTGGCTGGAGCCGAGCACGCCCTCGGCCTGCTTGCCGAGGGTCGTGGCGAAGTCCGGCGTCGGGGGCGCGACGGTCTCGCCGAAGCCCTGCGGGGAGACGCCGAGCTCGTGGGCCTGCTTGATGATCGCCACGCCCTCCTCGAGGTGGACGGTGCCGATGATCACGTCGGGCTGCTGGCCCTTGACCTGCGTCAGCGAGGAGCTGACGTCGGTGCTGCCCTCGGGGAAGTACTCCGCGGGGATCACCGAGAAGCCCGCCTTCCGGGCAGCGGCCATCCCACCCTGCGCGCCGGTCTTGGAGAAGCCGTCGTCGGCGGAGAGGAAGGCGATGGTCTTCGGCCGCGGCTTGGCCAGCTCGTCGATCGCCTTGACGATCGAGGCGGCGTACTCGCTGGCCGGGGAGAGCACGGCGAAGGTGCGCTTGTAGCCCTGCTGGAAGATGCTGTCGTCGGCACCGGCGGAGTCGACCATGACCTGGCCGTTGCGCTCGATGACCGCGGCCTGGGCCTCGGTGTTCGCCGACCCGTAGGAGCTCAGGATCAGCTGGATGCCCTTGTCGTTGAACTGGTCGACGAGCTGCGCCGCCGTGTCCGGCTCGGAGGTGTCGTCCTGGTACTTGATCGCCAGCTTCTTCTTGGTGCCGCCGACGTCGATGCCGCCCTGGGCGTTCACCTTCTGCTGGCAGAGCTGGTAGCCCTCCTTGGTGAGCTGTCCCTCCCGCGCCAGGGAGCCGGTCAGCGACATCGACGCGCCGACCACGACCTGGTCGGAGTCACCGCCGCCACCGCCACTTCCCTTGGACCCGCAGCCGGCCACCACCAGGGTCGCCGCTGCGAGTGTCGCCACCAGTGCCGAAGACCTCGAGTTCATCGGGGCTGCCTCTCGTCCGAGCCGGGGATTTCATACGGTGTATACAGTGGCCCGCGTCACAAAGGCAAGCGTTGGATCCAAAATCCGACCATTTCAGTCGGTGGCGACCGCCTGCCGGGGCATCGCGGCGAGCAGCTCGGCACAGCCGTCGGCGATGCTCGTCTCGATCAGCTGCTGCAGCCTGCCCGCGTCGCCGGCGCGCAGGGCCTCGACCATGGCCTCCCGCACGCCCTGGATGCGCTGCCGGGAGCCGAGCACGTGCGCGTTCATCCGCGCGTACGGCTCGACGAGGTTCAGCACCTGCACCACGAGGCGCACGGCGTGGCGCTTGCCCGACAGCTCGTAGAGCCGCCGGTTGAAGCGGTAGTTGGCGCTCGACCAGTCCTCGGCCTGCTCCATCGACATCGCCGCCATCTCCGAGACCACCCGGGCGAGGTCGTCGATGTCGCGGCGGCGCAGCCGGTCCACGATGTCCTCGGCCAGCGGCGGCTCGAGCTGGCGCCGCAGTCCGTAGAGCTCCTCGACCTCCTCCGGCCTGAGCTCGGCGACCACCGCCCCCAGGCCCGGCTTCATGATCACCAGCCCCTCGCCGACGAGGGTGCGCAGCGCCTCGCGCAGCGGGATCCGGCTGACCCCGAACTGCTTGGCGAGCAGGTCCTGGTTCATCGCGTGCCCCGGTGGGATCGCCCGTTCCCGGACGGCCCTGCGCAGCGCGGCCGCGATCTCGTCAGGCCGCATCCGGCTCCTCCTGTCTGACCGAGTCCGCCGGGAGGCGGAACACCACTGCCGCGCCCGCCGCCAGCAGGACCAGGACCGTGCCGATCTCCCCGGGCCAGCCGAAGTGGCCGTAGAAGACCCCACCGACGTAGCCGACGAGGCTGGAGCCGACGTGGTAGCCGAAGAGGTAGAGCGCGGACGCCTGCGCCCGCTGGCGCAAGGACCAGACTCCCACGAACCCGCTCGCCACCGAATGGGTTCCGAAGAAGCCGAAGACCATCAGCGTGGTGCCGACCAGCACCAGGGGCAGCCGCGTCGTCAGCGACACCGCGGCCCCGGCGGCCATGATCCCCAGGCCCAGCAGCATCACGCTGCGGCGGCTGCGCCGGTCGGTGAGCCGGCCCATCCAGTTGGCGCTGAGCGTGCCCGAGAGGTAGAGCACGAAGACCAGCGAGACGAGCGTGGGGGGCAGCGTGAAGGGCGGCAGCGCGAGACGGTACTGCAGGTAGTTGTAGAACGAGACCAGGCTGCCCATGATCACGAAGCCGCACAGCGCCAGGCGCACCACGACGGAGTCGCCCAGGGGTCCGCGCATCAGCCCGATCCGGTCGCGCAGCCGCCCGTCGGCCGCCACGAAGTTGCGCGAGGCCGGCAGTCGGGTCGCCACCCAGGCCGCGCCGAGCAGGCAGACCGCGCCGATCACCGCCAGCGACCAGCGCCAGCTGAACCAGCCGGCGAGCAGGGATCCGGTCACCCGGGCACACATGCCGCCCAGCCCCGTGCCACTGATGTAGAGCCCCATCGCGGTGCCCAGCCCGGCCGGGTGGAACTCCTCGGCCACGTAGGCCATCGCCACCGCCGGGAAGCCGGCCAGCACGACGCCGGTCAGCACCCGCAGCGCGAGCAGCACCGGGAAGGCCGGGCTCGCGGCCGCTGCCAGGGTGAGCACGGCGGCGCCGACCAGTGACCCGACCAGCAGCGGTCGCCGCCCCTGGCCCTCCGACCAGGAGGCGGTCACCACGACCATGACCGCCAGCGGCAGCGTGGTCAGCGAGAGGGTGAGGCTGGCCACCGCCGGTGAGACGTCGAAGTCCTCGCTGACGGCGGGCAGGACGCCCTGGACGACGTACAGCATCGCGAAGGTGAGGAAGCCCGCCACGAACAGCACCGCGCTGGCCCGGCGGTACTCCGCGGTGCCCTTCTGCAGCAGCTCGGGAACGGTCACCGCCGTCGCTGCGCGGCGCAGGATGCTTGCACGCCCACCTCCTGCGCGGAGTGTATACACCGCATACCGCGCCCGGTACCCTGCGACCACGACGGGACGTACGAGGCAGGAGGCGACGGTGGGTCCGCTCGACGGGGTGCTGGTGGCCGACTTCAGCCGGGTGCTGGCCGGTCCGTACGCGACCATGCTGCTCGGCGACATGGGCGCGCGCATCGTCAAGGTGGAGCCGCCTGCCGGTGATGACACCCGGCACTGGGGGCCGCCGTGGACCGCGGACGGGCAGAGCACCTACTACCAGTCGATCAACCGCAACAAGTCCTCGCTCGTGCTGGACCTCCGCGACCCCGACGACCTCGTCCTCGCCCGCCGGCTGGCCGGGCGTGCCGACGTGCTGGTGGAGAACTTCCGCTCCGGGACGATGGACCGGCTGGGCCTCGGCTACGACGTCGTACGCCGCGACAACCCCGGCGTCGTCTACTGCTCGATCACCGGGTTCGGCCCGGCCGGCGGTGCCGGGATGCCCGGCTACGACCTGGTGGTGCAGGCGGTCTCCGGCCTGATCAGCCTGACCGGGACGTCGCCGGAGGAGGTCACCAAGACCGGCATCGCCACCGCCGACGTGCTGACCGGCCTGCACGCGGCGCTGGGCGTCCTGGCGGCCCTGCGGCACCGCGACCGCACCGGCGAGGGGCAGCGGATCGACGCCAACCTGCTCTCCTCGATGCTCTCCGGGCTGGTGAACTTCGGCGGCGCCTACGTGCAGGCCGGCGACGTCGGCCATGCCATGGGCATCCGGCATCCGGGCATCTGCCCCTACGAGCCGTTCGCCACCGCGGACCGGCCGTTGGTGGTCGCCGCGGGCAACGACAGCCTCTTCCGCAGGCTGTGCGCCTGCCTGGACCTGCCTGACCTCGCCGAGGACCGCCGGTTCGCCACCAACGGGTCGCGGGTCGCGCACCGTGAAGAGCTGGCCGCGATCCTCGAACCGGTGCTGCGCGGCGACACCGCGGACGCGTGGTTCGCCAGGCTGACCGACGCCGGGGTGCCGTGCGGACCGATCAACGACGTCGCCCAGGGGATGGCGCTGGCGGAGTCGCTCGGCCTCGAGCCGGTGGTGGACGCCGACGGCAGCCCGCAGGTGGCCAACCCGCTGCGCTTCTCCGCGACGCCGGTGGACTACCGCTGCGCGCCCCCGGCGCTGAACGCCGACGAGAAGCAGCTGCGGGCGTGGCTCGAGGAGGGCCGGCCGTGACCGAGATCCGGTCGGTGCGGCCGCCGACGACCCAGGAGGCGGTGCTGGCCGAGATGCGCCGGCTGATCGCCAGCGGCGAGATGCGCCCGGGCGCGCAGGTCGTGCAGGACAGCCTCGCCGAGGAGCTGGGGGTGAGCCGGGTCCCGCTGCGGGAGGCGCTGAAGACGCTGGAGGCCGAGGGCCTGGTCACCTACCGGCCGCACCACGGCTACTTCGTCACCGAGCTCTCCCTGGACGACCTGCTCGAGGTCTACCGGATCCGCGAGCTCCTGGAGACCGAGGCGGTCACCACGGCGCTGCCGCTGCTGACGGCCGGGGACGTCGACCGCCTGGCCGAGGCCGAGGAGGACATCCGCCGTGCCGCAGCCGCCACCGAGATCTTCTCGATGGCTCAGGCCAACCGGCGCTTCCACTTCGCGCTGATCGAGGGCTGCGGCCGGCCCCGGCTGATCCGGCTCATCGGGGTGCTCTGGGACAGCACCGAGGTCTACCGCTCGGTCTACTTCACCGACGAGGTCAACCGCGACCGGGTCGACCACGAGCACCGCAGGCTCGTCGCGGCGATCCAGGACCGCGACCTCGACGCCGTGCTGCACGTGCTGGACGAGCACCGCCGGCACGCCATCGAGGCGCTGCGCCCGGTGCTCGAGGCGGTGGGCCGACCCGACTGAGCGGTTTCGCCGGGCCGAGAGCCTCCGACGAGTCGATTGCGCCGGCCCCCAACGGCTAGGTCCAGCAGTACTCCACCTCAGGTCGCCCACCGCTGCCGTAGCGCGGCTGCCGCACGGCGAGCCCGGAGTCGGCGAGGTGCTCGAGGTAGCGCCGCACGGTCACCCGGGACGCACCCACGGCTTCGGCGACCTCCGAGGCCGACATCGGCCCCGGCGCGTCGCGCAGGCACCCGGTGACCTTCCGCAGCGTCTCCACGCTCATCCCCTTCGGCAGCGACGTGCCCGAGGAGGAGCGCAGCGCGCCGAGCACCTGGTCGACCTCGTGCTGGGCAACGTGGGTACCGGCGGCGTCGGTCCGGTCGCGGTAGGCGGCGTACTGCTCGAGCTTGCCGCGGAAGCCCGCGAACGTGAACGGCTTGAGCAGGTACTGGACCACGCCCTGGGTCACCGCGCGGCGCACCACGTCGAGGTCGCGCGCCGAGGTCACCGCGATGACGTCGCACAGGTGCCCGGCGGCACGGATCCGGGGCAGCAGGTCCAGCCCGTGCCCGTCGGGCAGGTTCATGTCCAGCAGCAGCAGGTCCACACCCGGGTCGCGAGCGAGGTGGCGCAGCGCCTCGCTCCCGGAGTGGACGACGCCGGCGACGGTGAAACCCTGCACCCGCCCGACGTAGGCGGCGTGCGCCTCGGCGGCGACCTGCTCGTCCTCGACCACGAGCACCCGGTAGCCGCTCACGCCGGCACCCTCACCGAGAAGGCGGCTCCGCCCAGCGGCGAGCGGGAGACCTCGACCCGGCCGCCGTGACGCCGCACCACCTGGGCGACCAGCGCAAGCCCGAGGCCACGACCCATGTGCCGGTCGCCGCGCTTGGTGCTCCAGCCGCGGGAGAAGGCGCGCTCGGCCTGGTCGAGGTCGAGGCCCGGACCGCTGTCCTCCACGTCCAGCTGCAGCGTCGCGGCCGACCCCTCGAGGCGGACGACGACCTCGCGCCGGTCGGACTCCTGCACGGCGTCGAAGGCGTTGTCGACCAGGTTGCCGAGCAGGGTGACGATGTCGCGCGGGGACACCGGCAGCCCGTCGACCTTCGACGCCGGGTCGAGGCGCAGGTCCACCCCGCGCTCGGCCGCCTGGGCGCTCTTGCCCAGCAGCAGCGCGGCCACGACCGGCTCGTCGACGGCGCCGACCACCTGGTCGGTCAGCTCCTGGGCCGCGTGCAGCTCACCGGTGGCGAAGTCCAGGGCATCCGCGGCCCGGCCGAGCTCGATCAGCGAGACGACGGTGTGCAGCCGGTTGGCGGCCTCGTGGTTCTGCGAGCGCAGCGTCTCCGCCATCCCGCGCACCGTGTCCAGCTCCCCGGAGACGGCCTGCAGCTCGGTGTGATCACGCAGCGTGACGACCGAGCCGATCCGGCGCCCGGCGAGACGGGCCTGGGCCTGGTTCACCACCACGACGAACTCGCCGACGAGGTGCAGCTCGTCGGGACCGGCCTGGCCGGTGGCCAGCGACCTGACGAGGGCGTCGGGCAGCGAGAGCTCGTCCAGGCGCCGCCCGACCGCGTCTGCGGGCAGGTCGAGCAGTCGGGTCGCCTCGTCGTTGACGAGCGCCACGCGGTCCCGGTCGTCGACCAGCAGCAGGCCCTCGCGCACCGCGTGCAGCACCGCGTCGTAGTACTCGTACATCCGGGTCAGCTCGGCCGCCCCCAGCCCGTGGGTCTGCCGCCGCAGCCGGCGCCCGATCAGCCAGCTGCCCAGCGCTCCCACACCGAGCACCACCACGGCGCCGATCGCGATCTGCAGCAGCTGGCGCTGCAGCGCGGCGTCGATCTTCGCCAGGGTGATGCCGACCGAGACCAGGGCGACCACGCGGTGGTGCGCGTCGAAGACCGGCACGACGGCGCGCATCGAGGGACCGAGGGTGCCGGTGTACTCCTGGGTGAAGACGTGGCCGCGCGGCGCACCCCCGAGGTCACCGATGAAGTGCTGCCCGATGCGGGCCGGGTCCGGGTGGGAGTACCGCGTGCGGTCCAGTCCCATCACCACGACGAAGTCGGTGCCGGTGTCGGCGCGGACCTGCTCGGCGTAGGGCTGGATGGTGCGCGCCGGCCGCGGGTCGTCGAGGGCGCGCAGCACCGTCGCGGAGTCGGCCACGGCCCGGGCCACGTCGACCGACCGCACCCGGGCGGTGTCGAGCTGGGACTGGCGGGCATCGGCGACCGCCAGCCCGACCGCGCCGGCGACCACGACGAGCACGACGAGCACCTGCAGCAGCAGCACCTGCCGGGCGACCGAGCCGCCGGCACGCGACCTCATCACCTTCGCCGTCCCTCCCTGTCCGTGGCCGGCCCCCGGTTGCGAACTCAACGACCAGAAGGGTGACGCGCCTCACCCCGCTCCGGAGCATGGTCGCACGTTCCCGATCGACCTCCCGGAGGAGACCATGAGCCATCCCCCCACGGCAGTGCGCGGCTCCCGCGACCGCACGCACTACCTCTACCTCGCGGTGATCGGAGCAGTGCTGCTCGGCATCGTCGTCGGGCTGGCCGCCCCGCAGGTGGCCGTCCAGCTCAAGCCGATCGGCGAGGCCTTCGTCGACCTGATCAAGATGATGATCTCCCCGGTCATCTTCTGCACGATCGTGCTCGGCGTCGGCTCCATCCGCAGCGCCGCCAAGGTCGGCCGGGTCGGCGGGCTCGCCCTCGGCTACTTCCTGGTGATGTCGACCGCGGCGCTGGCGATCGGCCTGGTCGTCGGCAACATCCTGCACCCGGGCTCCGGGCTGCACCTGACCCACGAGATCGCGGCGACCGGGCAGTCCGAGGCGGGCGAGCCGACGAACACCAGCGACTTCCTGCTCAGCATCATCCCCACCTCCCTGCTCTCCTCGCTCACCGAGGGCCAGGTGCTGCAGACGCTGCTCGTCGCACTGCTCGCCGGCTTCGCCCTGCAGGCGATGGGTCGCCAGGGAGAGCCGATCCTGCGCGGCGTCGAGCACCTGCAGCGGCTGGTCTTCCGCATCCTGGCGATGATCATGTGGGCCGCGCCGGTCGGCGCCTTCGGCGCGATCGCGGCCGTCGTCGGTGAGACCGGGGTCGACGCCCTGAAGAGCCTGGCCGTGCTGATGCTCGGCTTCTACATCACCTGCATCCTCTTCGTCTTCGGCGTCCTCGGCACCGTGCTGCGGGCGACCACCGGGGTCAACGTGTTCGCGCTGCTGCGCTACCTCGCCCGCGAGTTCCTGCTGATCCTGTCCACCTCCTCCTCGGAGTCCGCGCTGCCGCGGCTGATCGCCAAGATGGAGCACGCGGGCGTCGAGCGCAGCACGGTGGGTGTCGTGGTGCCGGCCGGCTACTCCTTCAACCTCGACGGCACCGCGATCTACCTGACGATGGCGTCGCTGTTCATCGCCTCCGCGCTGGGCCAGCCGCTGGACCTGGGTGCGCAGATCTCGTTGCTGGTCTTCATGGTGATCGCGTCGAAGGGTGCTGCCGGGGTCACCGGCGCCGGGCTGGCCACGCTCGCCGGCGGGCTGGCCTCGCACCGCCCGCAGCTGCTCGACGGGGTGGGCCTGATCGTCGGCATCGACCGCTTCATGTCCGAGGCGCGGGCGCTGACCAACTTCGCCGGAAACGCCATCGCCACCGTGGTGATCGGCGCCTTCACCGGGTCGCTCGACCGCGAGCGGATGGCACTGGTGCTCGGCGGTGGCGACCCCTTCGACGAGGCGACGATGGTCTCCTACGGGGACGAGCCGGCGCAGGAGCCGGTGCGGGAGCCCGCGGTCGCCTGACCGTCACTGGAACTGGACGCAGCTGGGCCCAGGTCCGCCGATCGGTGGGCCCGGGCCAGCTGCACGCGCGGTCAGCCGCGACCGAGGAAGGGCATGCCGGCGGCGGTCATCGTCAGGAACGGCACGTCCACCGACAGCGGCAGGTCGGCGAGCCGGACGACCTCCTCGGCCACGTGCTGCACGTCGAAGGTGGGCTCGGCGCGCACCGAGCCGTCGGCCTGGGGCACGCCGTCGGCCATCCGCTCGGTCATCGCGGTGGCGGCGTTGCCGATGTCGATCTGGCTGCAGCGGATGCCGAACTCCCGGCCGTCGAGCGACAACGACCTGGTCAGCCCGGTGACCGCATGCTTCGTGGCCGTGTACGCCGCGCTCCGTGGCCGCGGCACGTGCGCGGAGACCGAGCCGTTGTTGATGATCCGCCCCCCGGCCGGCTCCTGGCGGCGCATCGTCGCGAACGCCGCCCGGGCACACAGGAACATCCCGGTCAGGTTCACCTCCACGGTCGCCCGCCAGTCCGCGACGGAGATCTCGTCGACCAGCCCGGAGGCGCCCCAGCCGCCCGCGTTGTTGACGAGTACGTCGACCCTCCCCCACGCCTCGTCCACCGCGGCGAAGGCGGCATCGACCTGCCGCTCGTCGGTGACGTCGGTCGGCAGCACCCGCGCCTCGCCCGGGTCGTCGCCGGCAGGCAGCGCAGCAGTCTCCTCGAGCGTTGCGGCGGTGCGACCGAGGAGCGCGACGGCGTACCCGGCCGATCGCAGCGCGACACTGACGGCACGACCGATGCCGGACCCGGCACCGGTGACGACGGCGACCCGAGACACGACCGCGCCGCCTCAGACGAACTGCCGGCTCAGCGTCGCGTGCCGGTTGACGTCCTTGTAGAGCAGGTAGCGGAACCGGCCGGGCCCGCCGGCGTAGCAGGCCTGCGGGCAGAAGGCACGCAGCCACATGAAGTCACCCTCCTGCACCTCCACCCAGTCGTTGTTCAGCAGGTAGACCGCCTTGCCCTCGAGCACGTAGAGGCCGTGCTCCATCACGTGCGTCTCCGGGAACGGGATCACTCCGCCGGGTTCGAAGTTGACGATATTGACGTGCATGTCGTGGCGCACGTCGGTGGGATCGACGAACCGCTGCGTGGTCCAGCAGCCCTTGGTGTCGGGCATCTCCTGGCCGACGACCTCGGCCTCGTTGGTGACGAACGGCTCCGGCACGTCCACGCCCTCGACGCGCTGGTAGGCCTTGCGGATCCAGTGGAACTGCGCGACCTCCTCGCTGCGGTTGTGCAGCGTCCAGGCACAGCCGGGCGG
The DNA here is from genome assembly GCA_036518175.1 of Marmoricola sp. Taxonomy (GTDB): domain Bacteria; phylum Actinomycetota; class Actinomycetes; order Propionibacteriales; family Nocardioidaceae; genus Marmoricola. The sequence goes on along the minus strand of DATDNR010000160.1, from coordinate 10,339 downwards.
CAGGAACGCGTAGCCGCCGGGCTCGAGCACGTGCGTCTCGCCCTCGACGGTGAGCTCGAGGACGCCGCCGACGACGAACAGCACCCCCTCGGCCCCCTGGTCGGTCTCGGGCCGGTCGGAGCCACCGCCGGGCGAGACCTCGACGATGTACTGCGAGAAGGTCTCGGCGAACCCGGACAGCGGCCGGGCGATCACCCAGAGGCGGGTCCGCTCCCAGAACGGCAGCGCACTGGTGACGATGTCGCGCATGGTGCCGCGCGGCAGCACGGCATAGGCCTCGGTGAAGACCGCGCGGTCGGTGGTCAGCTCGGTCTGCGCGGGCAGCCCGCCCGCGGGCACGTAGTAGCGCGGCATTCCTCAGTCTCCTCGGCTCAGCAGCCGGCCACGGGGACCGGCAGTGCGTTCGGCGTCGTCGAGGTCCATCCTCTCGCCGCGCAGCCACGTGCTGCGGACGACCCCGTGCAGGGTGCGGCCGTCGTACGGCGTGATCGCGTTGCGGTGGTGCAGGGATCGGGCGTCGACGACGAACTCCTCCTCGGGCGCCAGCACGCAGAAGTCGGCGTCCGCGCCGGGCCGGATGCCGCCCTTGTGCGGCAGCCCGACGAGCCGGGCCGGGCCCGCCGACATCCAGCGCACCACGTCGGTCAGCGACAGTCCGCGCTCGCGCGCGCCGGTCCACACGGCCGCGAGCCCGAGCTGCAGCGAGGAGATGCCGCCCCAGGCGACGCCGAAGTCGCCGGTGTCCAGCGCCTTGAGGTCGACCGTCGACGGCGAGTGGTCGGAGACGACGATGTCGAGGACGCCGTCGCGCAGTCCCTGCCACAGCTGTTCGCGGTTGCCCGCCTCGCGGATCGGCGGGCAGCACTTGAACGTGGTGGCGCCGTCGGGGATCTCCTCGGCGGTGAAGGTGAGGTAGTGCGGGCAGGTCTCGGCGGTGATGCGTACGCCGCCGCGGCGGGCGTCCGCGATCAGCGGCAGCGCCTCGGCGCTCGACACGTGCAGCACGTGCACCCGGCAGCCGGTGGCCCGGGCGAGCTCGATCACCTTCTGCACCGCCTGGTTCTCGGCCTCGCGCGGGCGGGAGGAGAGGAAGTCGGCGTAGTGGGCACCGTGCGGCTCCGGCGCGCTGTCGATGCAGCCGGCGTCCTCGGCGTGCACGATCAGCAGGCCGTCGAAGCCGGCGATCTCGCGCATCGCCGCCTCGAGCTGCTCGTCGTCGAGCGGCGGGAACTCCTCGACCCCCGAGTGCAGCAGGAAGCACTTGAACCCGTAGACGCCCGAGTCGTGCAGCGGCCTCAGCTGCGGCACGTTGCCGGGCACCGCACCACCCCAGAAGCCGACGTCGACGAAGGCCTGCGGCTCGGCGGTCTTGCGCTTGAGCTCCAGCGCCCCGACGTCGACCGTCGGCGGGATGCTGTTCAGCGGCATGTCCACGATGGTCGTCACCCCGCCCGCCGCGGCGGCGCGCGTGGCGGAGGTGAACCCCTCCCACTCGGTGCGCCCCGGATCGTTGACGTGCACGTGGCTGTCCACCATGCCCGGCAGCAGCACCTCGCCGTCGGTGAGCTCGACCATCTCGCGGGCCTGCAGCGGCGCGTCGATGTCCTCGACGGCGGCGATGCGGCCGTCGCGGACACCGACCGCACATGCTCGCTCGGCCAGGTCGTCGAGATCGCCCACGACGGCGCGAGGTGCCCGGATCAGCAGGTCCAGCTCGGCGACCACGTAGCCCTCACTTCCGCGACTCGGAAATCTACTTCTGGATAGGGGAAACCTTAGGCTCGGCGCGGCGCCCCGGTCAAGACTCCCGCGGCCGCGGCTGCGCGGGAACCCCGCCTGTGCGGGATCGATGCAGCCCCCGCGCGGTTGAACACGTCGCGATCACGCCTGTGCGGAATCGATGCAGCCGCCCCGGGCGCGAACACGTCACGATCACCCCTGTGCGGGATCGATGCGAGCGCCGTGGGCGCGGACACGCAGCGATCACGCCTGTGCGGGATCGATGCGAGCGCCGCGGACGCGGACACGCCGCGATCACCCCTGTGCGGGATCGACGCAGCCCCTGCACGGCTGAACACGCCGCGATCACCCCTGTGCGGAATCGATGCAGCCCCCGCGCGGAGCGCCGGCGTACCAGGGCAGATCACTCCTCGTCGGGCACCAGGCCGGCGATGTGCTCCGGCCGGATCGGCACCCGGCGCAGCGGGAGGCCGGTGGCCTGCCGGATCGCCGCGGCGACGGCCGGCCCGGAGGAGATCGTCGGCGGCTCACCGACGCCCCGGACGCCGTACGGCGCGTGCGGGTCGGCGTACTCGAGGACCTCCACCTGCATCGGTGGCATGTCGAGGATGGTGGGGATCAGGTAGTCGGTGAACGACGGGTTCCGGATGTGTCCGTCGGCGACGACGATCTCCTCCATCAGCGCCAGCCCCATGCCCTGGGCGCTGCCGCCCTGGATCTGGCCGACGACCGCGGCGGGGTTGAGCGCCCGGCCGACGTCCTGGGCGGTGTCGAGGGCGACCACCTTGACCAGTCCGAGCTCGACGTCGACGTCGACGACCGCGCGGTGGGCGGAGAAGGCGTATTGCACGTGCGCGTTGCCCTGACCGGTCTCGGGGTCGATCGGCTGGGTGGGCCGGTGCCGCCACTCCACGGTCTCCTCCACCGGCTCCTCGCCGAGCACGTCGACGAGGTCGGCGAGCACCTCGCCGCTGCGCGAGACCAGCTTGCCGCCCTCGAGCAGCAGGTCCGCCACGCCGAGCCGGGAGGCGGCCCGCTCCAGCAGCGTACGTCGCACCGCCTCGCAGGCGGCCTTGACCGCGCCGCCGGTGACGTAGGTCTGCCGCGAGGCCGACGTCGAGCCGCCGGATCCGACCGAGGTGTCCTTGGGGGGCAGCACCACCCGCTCGACGCCGAGCTCGGTGCGGACGATCTGCTGCTCGATGGTGACCAGCCCCTGGCCGACCTCCGCCGCGGCCGTGTGCACGGTCGCGACCGGCTCGTGGTTGACCACCTCGAGCCGGACACGGGCGGTGGAGTAGTCGTCGAAGCCCTCGGAGAAGCCGACGTTCTTGTAGGTCACCGCATAGCCGATGCCGCGGCGGACGCCCTCACCGTGGGTGGTGTTGGCCACGCCGCCGGGCAGCTCGCGCAGGTCGAAGGAGTCCTCCGGCCGCGAGTCGGGCAGCGGCATCTCGGCGACCTTGCGGATCAGCTCGGCGACCGGTGCGGCGGAGTCGATCACCTGGCCGGTGATGTTCTCGTCGCCCTCGCGCATGCCGTTGAGCTGCCGGATCGCGATCCGGTCGGCGCCGACCCGGTCGGCCAGCTCGTCCATCAGCGCCTCGTGGGCGAACGCGGCCTGCACGCAGCCGAAGCCGCGCATCGCCCCGCAGGGAGGGTTGTTGGTGTAGACGCCGTAGCAGTCCACGGTCACGGACGGGAAGACGTAGGGGCCCATGCCGAGCGTGCCGCCGTTGCCGACGACCGCGGCGGTGGAGGAGGCGTAGGCGCCGCCGTCGAAGAGGATCTCGGCCTTGCCGTAGACGAGCCGGCCGTCGGTGTCGGCGCCGTACTCGAACCGCATCGAGGCCGGGTGCCGGTGGACGTGGCCGTAGAAGGACTCCTCGCGGTTGTAGACCATCTTCACCGGCTTGCCGGTGTGCAGCGCGAGCAGGCAGGCGTGCACGTGCATGGACAGGTCCTCGCGGCCGCCGAAGGCGCCGCCGACGCCGGCGAGGGACAGCCGCACCTTCTCGGGGGGAAGGTCCAGCACCTGGCAGACCTGCCGCTGGTCGACGTGCAGCCACTGGGTGGCGACGAAGAGGTCGACGCCGCCGTCCTCGGCCGGCACGGCCAGGCCCGACTCGGGGCCGAGGAAGGCCTGGTCCTGCATGCCGACCTCGAAGTCGAGGCTGACCACCACCGGCGCGGTGACGCCCTGCTCGCCCTTGCGCAGCTTCAGGTGCCGGACCAGGTTGCCGTCCTCGTGCACCTTCGGCGCGTCCGGGTCGAGCGCCTTGCGGCCCTCGGTGACCGCGGGCAGCACCTCGTAGTCGACGACGACCTTCTTCGCCGCCTGCCGGGCGATCTCGGGGTGGTCGGCGGCGACCAGGGCGACCGGTTCACCGACGTAGCGGACCTTGCCGGTGGCCAGCGCCGGCTGGTCGTCGAACTCGAGCCCGACGGCGTTGCGGCCGGGGATGTCCTCGGCGGTGAGTACGGCGTAGACACCGGGTGTGGCCAGCGCCGGGCCGATGTCGATCGAGCGGATCCGGGCGTGCGGGTGCGGGCTGCGCAGGGTGACGCCCCAGATCATGTCGTCCATCCAGAGGTCGCTGGAGTAGGCGAACTCCCCGGTGACCTTGAGCGTGCCGTCGGGGCGCAGCGGACTGTCACCGATCCGGCCGGCCTCGGTGCCGGTGCCGGCGCCGGTGGTGGGGGTGCCGCTCGGCTTCGTGGTGGTGCTCATCGGACCTTCTCCATCAGCGTCTGGTGTGCCTTGCGGTCGTTGGCGGCCAGGACGTCCTCGTCGACGGTGGCCATCCGGTCGTGCTCGACGACCGGGCGGCCGTCGACCAGCAGCAGCTCCAGCGGCGGCGGCGCACCGAGCACCAGCGCCGCGACGGGATCGGTGATGTCGGCGTGCGGCAGGGTGTCCATCCGCCACAGGGCCAGGTCGGCGAGCTTGCCGGGCTCGATCGAACCGAGCTCGTCGCCGCGGCCGAGCAGCCGGGCACCGCCGCGCGTGGCGAGCTCGAGGGCGTCGCGCACGGTCATCGCCTTCGGCCCACCGGCGGCGCGCGCGAAGAGCACCGCGTGGCGGAGCTCCTCGAGCATGCTGCCGGCCTCGTTGCTGGCCGCGCCGTCGACGCCGAGGCCGACGGGGGCACCGGCCTCGCGCAGCTTCGCCACCCGGGCGATGCCCGAGCCCAGCCTCGCGTTGGACGAGGGGCAGTGCGCGACCCCGGTGACCGTGGCGCCCAGCCGCTTGATCTCGGCGTCGTCGAAGTGCACGCCGTGGGCGAACCAGACGTCGGGGCCGGTCCAGCCGAGCGACTCGGCGTATTGCAGCGGCGAGCAGCCGAAGTGCTCCCGGCAGAAGTCGTCCTCGTCGGCGGTCTCGGCCAGGTGGGTGTGCAGCCGGACGCCCTTGCGGCGGGCCAGCTCGGCGGCCTCGCGCATCAGCTCACCGGTGACCGAGAAGGGCGAGCACGGTGCGACGCCGATGCGCAGCATCGAGCCCGGGGACGGGTCGTGCCAGCGGTCGATGGCCGCCTCGGTGGCCGCCAGGATCGCGTCGCGGTCCTCCACGACGTGGTCGGGCGGCAGGCCGCCCTGGCTGGCGCCGAGGTCCATCGACCCGCGGGTCGGGTGGAAGCGCAGCCCGACGGTGCGGGCGGCCTCGATCTCGGCGCCGAGCACGTCGCCGCCCTCGTGGGGGAAGACGTAGTGGTGGTCGGTGGTCGTCGTACAGCCGGTGCGGGCCAGCCAGGCCAGCGCGCCCTGGGCGGAGGCGTTGACGGTCTCCTCGTCGATGCCGGCCCACACCGGGTAGAGCGTGGTCAGCCACTCGAAGAGGGTGTGGTCGGGCGCCAGCCCGCGGGTCACCCACTGGTAGAGGTGGTTGTGCGTGTCGACGAAGCCCGGGGTGAGCAGGCAGCCCCGGCCGTCGACCGTGCGGTCCGCCTCGGGGGCCGGCCCCTCGCCGACGGCGACGATGCGGTTGTCCTCGACGACGACGTGGCCGGTGAGCTCGCGGCGCTCACCGTCGACGGTGGCGATCTGCGCGCCGTCGATGGCCAGCCGGGTCATGAGACGGCCTCCTCGGGGTCGAGCCGGTCGGCGGCCGAGCGGACGGCGTCGAGGATCTTCTCGTAGCCCGTGCAGCGGCACAGGTTGCCGGCCAGGGCCTCGCGGATCTCCGGGTCGGTGGGGTGCGGGTTGCGCTGCAGCAGGTCGTGGGAGGCGACGACCAGGCCCGGCGTGCAGAAGCCGCACTGCACCGCGCCGCACTCGACGAAGGCCTGCTGCACCGGGTGCAGGGCGTCGTGCTCCTGCTGGTCGGCCAGCCCCTCGACGGTGACCACCTCGCGGTCCTGCACCTGGCCGGCGGCGACCAGGCAGGCACACACCGGGGTGCCGTCGAGGTAGACGGTGCACGAGCCGCACTCGCCCTGCTCGCAGGCGTTCTTGCTGCCGGGCAGGCCCATCCGCTCGCGAAGCACGTAGAGCAGCGACTCGCCCTCCCAGACGTCGTCGACCTCGCGGGCCTCGCCGTTGACGGTGGTGGTGATGCGCATGTCAGGAGGCCTTCCGGTCGTCGTTCTTCAGCTCCGCCCAGGCCCAGCCGAGCGAGCGGCGGGCCATGACGGCCAGGGAGTGCAGGCGGTACGCCGCGGTGCCGCGCACGTCGTCGATCGGCGAGGCGGCCTGCTTGACCCGCTCGCCGAACTCCTTGACCAGGGTCGCGGGGATCTCGCCCCGGCTGTCCCACAGCCCGGCGGCGTCGAGCTCACCGGCGAGGAACTCCTCGGCGGCCGTGGCGCGGCGGGGCGTGGGGGCCGCGCTGCCGATGCCGGTGCCGACGCGCTTGCGGTCGGCGTCGAGGGCGATCGCGAAGGCGGACACCGAGATCACCATCGCGTTGCGGGTGCCGATCTTGCAGAACTGCTCCGGTCCCCGCGCCGGCGCGAGCACGATCGCCTTGATCAGCTCGTCGGGCTCGAGCCCGTTGCGCTTGACCCCGGTGTAGAACTCGGTGGCCGGGATCGTGCGGGTGCCGCGGACGCTCTCCACCTCGACCGCGGCGTCGGTGGCCAGCAGCACCGGGTGGGAGTCACCGGCCGGAGAGGCGGCGCCCAGGTTGCCGCCGACCGTGCCGCGGTTGCGGATCTGCGGGGAGCCGACGGTGCGGCTGGCCATCGCCAGGCCGGGCAGCACGTCGCCGAGCTCGGTGATGACGCGGGAGTAGCTGACCGAGGCGCCGAGCCGGATCCGGCCGTCGTCGTCGTACTCCCAGCGGGCCAGGTCGTCGATGCGGTTGAGGTCGAGCAGCGCCTCGGGGCGGTGCCGGTCGAAGTTCAGCTCGACCATGACGTCGGTGCCGCCGGCGATCGGCACCGCACCGGGCTGGGCCGCCTTCGCCTCGAGCGCCTCGGCCCAGCTGGCGGGTCGGAGGAAGTCCATCGGGCCTGTCTCCTCGTCGTGTGATCGCGGTCACCTGCCGCGTTGACACCAGTGAAGCCCGCGGCAGGCCCGGCGGATAGCCACAGGACGCACGAACCCGTCGTGTCCCGCGGATCGGCTGTTGTACCTTCCTCCAATGCTGCTGCGTGACCTGGTCGAGGCACCCCAGCTGCACCTGCGACTGCTGCACGCGCCGGACGGGGCGCTGGAGCGCACGGTGTCGCGGGCGATGACCACCGACCTGCTGCACGGCGCCCGCTACCTCTCCGGTGGCGAGCTGGTCATCACCGGCCTGGTGTGGCGGCGCTCGGCACAGGACAGCGAGGAGTTCGTCGCCTCGATGGCGGCGGCCGGTGCGGCGGCGCTCGCGGTCGGCGACGCCCTGCTCGGCTCGGTGCCGGAGGACCTGATCGCCGCCTGCCGGCGCCATGACCTGCCGCTGCTGGAGGTGCCGGAGGAGGTCGCCTTCGCCGAGATCACCGAGCACTTCGCGGCCGCGGCGTCGGGCACCAGCTCGGCCTCGCTGGCCCGGCAGCGCACGCTGCTCGCCGCGATCGCGGCCGGCCGCAGTCTCGACGAGCTCGCCGCGCGGGTCTCGCGGGAGACCGGCCATGAGTGCCGGGTGCTGACCACGACCGGCCGCCACGTGGTGCCGGGTTCCGAGGAGCTGCCCGGTGGCGTGCTCGACGCACTGACCGCGGCGTTCCTCAAGGCCGACCGGCTGCCGACGGTGGTGACGGTCGCGGGGGCGTCGTACAGCCTCTTCCCGGTGGGCTCGGCGCTCGGCAACCGGCTGGCGTCGTGGATCGTGGTCGCCGACGGCGACCACCGCGCCTGGGACGCCGGCGCCGGTGAGGCGGTGCTCGAGCTGGCCGCGATGGCCTCGCTGGACCGCTCCCGGCGCGACGAGGGTCTGCGGGCCGTGCGGCACATCGCCGAGGAGGCGGTGGCCGTGCTGGTCGCCGGGGCCCGGCCGGAGGAGATCGCGACGCGGCTGCGGCAGGCGGGGCTGGACCCGTCACGGACGCTGCACGCGCTGGTCGCCGACTTCTCCGGCCGGGCCGACCTCGTCGACGTCGCCCGGGCGCTGGTGGAGGACGTGGCGCTGGAGTTCGGGCCGCCGGTGGTGCGGGTGGCCGACGGCGAGGTGGTCGCGCTGGTCGAGGCCGACGGCTCGCGGGAGGCGTTGCTGCGCGCCGCGTTCGAGCGCGCAGCGCCGGGGGTCGGCCGCGACCGGCTCTGCGTCGGGATCAGCTCGCCGGCACCGCTGGAGACCCTGGCCGGTGCGGTCGAGGAGGCCCGGCACGCGCGCCGGGTGGCCGCCGCCGGGCACGACCCGGTCGCGGTGGTGGCCGCGGAGGAGGTCACCTCCCACGTGCTGCTGCTGGCGGCGGTGCCCGACGACGTGCGGCGCACCTTCGCCGGCCGCGTGCTCGGGCCGGTGCTGGAGTACGACGACCGCAACGACGCCGGGCTGCTGGCCACGCTGGCGGCGTTCCTGGCCAACGACGGGTCGTGGAGCCGCACGGCCGAGGCGCTGCACGTGCACGTCAACACCGTCCGCTACCGCATCGAGCGGGTGGAGGCGCTGACCGGCCGCAGCCTGGGCCGGCTCGAGGACCGGGTCGACGCCTTCCTGGCGCTCCGCTCGCTGTGATGCCCGGCCGTCGCTGGGCGATCGCACAAATCGGACCCGGTCGCGGGCGCGGAACTCTGGCGGATCCGTGGCTGCCCGTCGCCCCGCCCGCTGAGCATCCTGTGTCGTGGGTCACAGCAACGGCGCGCGGCCCGACCACGACCCGTCCCCCGAGAGGTCAGCCATGACAGCAGAGGCCACCCAGCCCCCGGCTGGGACCACCCCGCCCCGCAGGGCCGTCCGGCACCCCGTAGACGAGGTGCTGCCTGCCGGCAAGCTCGCCGTGTACGGCATCCAGCACGTGCTCGCCTTCTACGCAGGAGCGGTCATCGTGCCGATCCTGCTGGCCAGCGAGATCCACCTCTCCACCGGCCAGCTGATCCACCTGATCAACGCCGACCTCTTCACCTGCGGCATCGCCTCGATCATCCAGTCGGTCGGTTTCTGGAAGGTCGGCGTGCGGCTGCCGCTGCTGCAGGGCGTCACCTTCACCGCCGTCTCGCCGATGATCGCGATCGGCCTCGCCGCCGGCGGCGGCACCCAGGGCCTGCTGGTCATCTACGGCTCGGTGATCGTCGCCGGACTGGTGACCTTCTTCATCGCGCCGTACTTCGCCCGGCTGCTGCGCTTCTTCCCACCCGTGGTGACCGGCTCGGTGATCACCATCATCGGCATCTCGCTGCTGCCGGTGGCCGCCGGTGACGCCGTCGGGGGCGGCAACCCCGACCCCACCAGCGGCAAGAACCTCGCCTACGCCCTCGGCACGCTGCTGCTGATCGTCGCCATCCAGCGGATCTTCCGGGGCTTCATGGCCACCGTCGCGGTGCTGGTCGGCCTGGTCATCGGCACTGCCGTCGCGTGGATCTTCGGCGACGCGCACTTCAGCGACGTCGCGAGCTCGAGCTGGCTGGGCGTCACCACGCCGTTCCACTTCGGCTGGCCGCAGTTCAGCGTCGCGGCGATCATCTCGATGATCGTGGTCATGCTGATCACCGCGGTGGAGACCACCGGTGACCTGTTCGCGACCGGGGAGATCGTCGGCAAGCGCATCGAGCGCAACGACATCGCCCGGGCGCTGCGCGCCGACGGCCTGGCCACCACGCTGGGCGGGGTGCTGAACTCCTTCCCCTACACCTGCTTCGCCGAGAACGTCGGCCTGGTGCGGCTGACCCGCATCAAGAGCCGTTGGGTCGTGGCCTCCGCCGGCGGCTTCATGATCCTGCTGGGCCTGCTGCCCAAGGCCGGCGCGATCGTCGCCGCGATCCCCCCGCCGGTGCTGGGCGGAGCGGCGCTGGCGATGTTCGCCACCGTCGCGGTGGTCGGCATCCAGACGCTGAGCCGGGTGGACTTCAACGACCACCGCAACACCGTCATCGTCGGCACCTCGCTCGGCGTGGCGATGCTGGTGACCGCGGAGCCGAAGGTGGCCCAGGCGGTGCCCGACTGGGCCCAGGTCATCCTCGGCAGTGGCATCACGATCGGCTCGCTGACCGCGATCGGGCTGAACATCCTCTT
>DATDNR010000159.1:0-5617 GCA_036518175.1 Marmoricola sp. | reverse complement strand
GTCGCGTCGATCTGGGCGTTGAGGTCGACGATGAGCTGGTTGAGGAAGGCGGTGCGCACCGGGTCGAGGCCGGAGTCCGGCTCGTCGAAGAGCACGATCTCGGGATCGAGGACGAGCGCCCGCGCAAGGCCGGCCCGCTTGCGCATGCCGCCGGAGATCTCACCGGGCAGCTTGTCCTCGGCGCCGAGCAGCCCGACCAGCTCCATCTTCTCCATGACGATGTCGCGGATCTCGGACTCGGACTTCTTGGTGTGCTCCCGCAGCGGGAAGGCGACGTTGTCGTAGAGGTTCATCGAGCCGAACATCGCGCCGTCCTGGAAGAGCACCCCGAACAGCTTGCGGATCTCGTAGAGCTGCTTCTCCGAGCAGGTCGCGATGTCGACGCCCTCGATCACGATCGAGCCGCGGTCGGGCTTCAGCAGCCCGATCAGCGACTTGAGGAACACCGACTTGCCGGTGCCGGAGGGCCCGAGCATCACGCAGATCTCGCCGGCGGGGATGGTGAGCGTGACGTCGCCCCAGATGAGCTGCTTGCCGAAACTCTTGGTCAGCTCCGTGACCTGGATCTCGACGCCCATGGAGGCTCCCTCTGTGCTGTCCCGACGCATGCCGCGGTGCAACCCGGTGGCACCCGGCAGTGAGCCGGCTCTCCCCTTCCGCGGTCACAACGAGCAGGGTGTCGGGCAGGTTACGCCAAAGCGACAGTCCGGGTCATTCCCGGCTGTGGAGCGTCTCACACCCGGGCGGGGACGCAGAACGGCCGTCCCCTTCGCGGGGGACGGCCGTGCTGCTCTGCCGTGTGCGGCTCCGGCACGGGGGCACCGGAGCCGGGCGGCTCACTTGAGGGTGACGGTGGCGCCGGCGCCCTCGAGGGCGTCCTTGGCCTTCTCCGCGGCCTCCTTGTTCGCGCCCTCGAGGACGGCCTTGGGAGCCGACTCGACGAGCTCCTTGGCCTCCTTCAGCCCGAGGCTGGTCAGCGCGCGGACCTCCTTGATGACGTTGATCTTCTTCTCACCGGCGGCCTCGAGGATGACGTCGAAGGAGTCCTTCTCCTCCTCGGCCTCGGCCTCGGCGCCCGCACCACCGGCGGCCGGCGCGGCGGCGACGGCGACGGGGGCGGCGGCGGTCACGCCGAAGGTGTCCTCGAACTGCTTCACGAACTCGCTGAGCTCCAGGAGGGTCATCTCCTTGAAGGCATCGAGCAGCTCGTCGGTGCTGAGCTTCGCCATGGTGGCGTTCCTTCCATTCGTCGGTCACGAGGTGGGCGTGACCGGGGTGTGCGGTTGGTCAGGCCTCAGGCCTCGGTGGTGTCCTCGGCAGCCGCCTCGGACGCGGCGTCCTCGCTGCTCGCCGCAGCCGGGGTGGCCGGCTCGCCGGCCCCGCCCGCGAGGATCGTGGGGTCCTCCTCGGCCTTCGCCTGGAGCGCACCGGCAAGCCGGGCCGCCTGGGCGAGGGGGGCGTTGAGGAGGTAGACGGCCTGGCTCAGGGAGGCGAGCATCGCGCCCGCCATCTTGCCCAGAAGCACCTCACGCGACTCGAGATCGGCCAGCTTGGCGATCTCGGAAGCGTCCATCGGCGCACCGTCGACGTACCCGCCCTTGACGACGAGGGCGGGGTTTGCCCTGGCAAAGTCACGCAGGCCCTTGGCCGCCTCGACCAGGTCACCCTTGATGAAGGCGATGGCCGTCGGTCCGGTCAGCAGGTCGTCGAAGCCCTCGACGCCCGCCTCCTTCGCGGCGATCTTGGTCAGCGTGTTCTTGACCACGGCGTAGTTGGCGTTCTCTCCGAGGGCCCGCCGCAGGTTCTGCAGCTGCTTCACGGAGAGACCGCGGTACTCGGTCAGCACAGCACCCGCGGATCCATTGAACTCGTCAACGATCTCCGCGACGGCTGCTGCCTTGTCTGGCCGCGCCATGGGTCTCCTTCCACGTGTGCACTCATCTGTGCGCGGCGGCGCGCGGGCTGCACGCCGCCGGTCGAGCCACAGGCCGCCGGCACGAGGACCGGGAGAAGAAGAAAACGCCCCGGCGCAGGGCACGGGGCGGAGCACGCCGAAGCGTCTCACTCGTGTCACCTGCGCAGGCCGCCCGCAACGCTTGCGGACCTTCGCCCAACCCGGAGGCTGGGGACCGGCGGTCTTCGGCTCGGCGATCAGGATACGGGGCGCTGCGGCGTACCGCCAAATCGGTGCGCGCCGCAGCCGGGCAGCAAAGCCGCGGAAACGGCCCGTGCCACCGCGCCCGAACCTATCCTGATGATGCTCGGGACCAGGATCCAGCGAGGGGCAGGGATGTGGGATGAGCACCGAGACGGTGAAGACACGCGCGGCGGGACCGGCGCCCAGCCCGGTGAGCGCGGTCCTGGCCGACACCGACCGCCGGCTGCAGAGCGGCGGCCGCCGGCGGCGGATCTGGCCGACGGGCTTCGGCGTGCTCGACAAGGGGCTCGGCGGCGGGCTGCGTGCCGGTGAGCTGATCCTGCTCGCGGGCCCGCAGGGCCTGGGCAAGACGACCTGGATGCTGCAGACCGCCCGCAACATCGCGCGCGCCGGGCGGCCCGCGCTGCTGTTCTCCTACGAGCACGACGCCGAGGCGCTCGCGATCAGGCTGCTGGCCCTCGAGGCCGGTGAGCGCGGGGGCGTCAACGCCGCCAACGCCGGACGCATCCGCCAGGTGTTCGAGGCCGCCGACGGCAGCACGACCGGGCTGGTGGATCGACTGGCCCGGTTGAACGGCGGGCGCGAGGCCTACGAGGCGATCAGCGAGTACGCCGAGCGGCTGGTGCTCTACCCGGCGTCCGGCATGTCCACGGGCCTGGACGCCATCGTCGAGGCGGTCGAGCGGGTGCGCGCGGCGCACGGCGAGCCGCCGGTGGTCCTCGTGGACTACCTCCAGAAGGTCCCCGCGGCCGAGTACGCCGAGGAGGCCGGCCGGGTCACCCACGTGGTGGAGACGCTCAAGGACCTGGCCCTGGAACTGCACGTGCCGATCATGGCCGTGGTCGCCCACGACAAGGAGGGGCTGGAGCCCGGCAAGCGCCTCCGCGCCCGGCACATGCGCGGTTCCACCGCGCTGGCCTACGAGGCCGACGTGCTGCTGCTGATGAACCTCAAGTACGACATCGTGGCCCGGCACCACATCATCTACGACCTCAACCGTGCCGAGGCCTTCCGCGACTGGGTGGTGCTCACCGTGGAGAAGAACCGCGCCGGCCAGTCGGGGCTCGAGCTGGAGTTCCGGATGCGCCTGCACCAGTCGCGCTTCGAGCAGGACGGTGGCGTGGTGACCGAGCAGCTGATCGGGGAGCGCGTCCTGACGGACTGAGCAGCAGAGCCCGCAGCAGCGAGGCGTAGCTGCCCCGCCCGCTCACGCACCCCGGTGAACGCAGTCGAGCCCGGTCCGCCGCTGCGGACCGGGCCCGATCGTTGCGCTACGAGGGACCTGCTCAGGCCTCGTCCTCGGCGGCCACGTTGCGGGTGCGGTTGGGGTCCACCTGGACGCCCGGGCCCATGGTCGTCGAGACGGTCACCTTCTTGATGTAGCGACCCTTCGAGCTCGACGGCTTCAGCCGCAGCACCTCCTCGAGCGCGGCGGCGTAGTTCTCCGCGAGCTGCTGCTCGGAGAAGGAGGCCTTGCCGATGATGAAGTGCAGGTTGGCGTGCCGGTCGACGCGAAACTCGATCTTGCCGCCCTTGATGTCCGACACGGCCTTGGCCACGTCGGGGGTGACGGTGCCGGTCTTCGGGTTCGGCATCAGCCCACGGGGACCGAGCACCCGCCCCAGACGGCCGACCTTGCCCATCATGTCGGGGGTGGCGACGACGGCGTCGAAGTCGATCCAGCCGCCGTTGACCTTCTCGATCAGCTCGTCGCCGCCGACGAAGTCGGCGCCGGCCTCGCGGGCCGCCTCGGCCTTCTCGGCGTTGGCGAAGACCAGGACCCTGGCGGTCTTGCCGGTGCCGTTCGGCAGGTTGACGGTGCCGCGCACCATCTGGTCGGCCTTGCGGGGGTCGACCCCGAGGCGCATCGCGACGTCGAGGGTCTCGTCGAACTTGCGGTTGGCGTTCTGCTTTGCGATGCGGATCGCGGCCAGCGGGGAGTGGAGCTCGTCCTTGTCGAACTTCTCCGCCGCCGCGCGGTAGCTCTTGCTGCGCTGCATGTCTGGTGTCCTTCTTCCAGTCGTGGTCACACGGGCCAGCGCGGCCCTGCCACGTGTTTCGGTTCTCGGGTGCTGATGGAGGGGCGGGTCACTCGGTGGTGACGCCCATGGAACGGGCGGTGCCCTCCACGATCTTCATCGCTGCCTCGAGGTCGTTCGCGTTGAGGTCGGGCAGCTTGGTCTGGGCGATCTCACGGACCTGGTCCTTGGTGAGCCTGCCGACCTTGTCCTTCTGCGGGACGCCGGAGCCCTTCGGGACGCCCGCGGCCTTCTTGATCAGCTCGGCGGCCGGCGGGGTCTTCGTGATGAAGGTGAAGCTCCGGTCCTCGTAGATCGTGATCTCGACCGGGATGACGTTGCCCCGCATGTTCTCGGTGGCAGCGTTGTAGGCCTTGCAGAACTCCCGGATGTTCACGCCGTGGGGACCGTGGGCGGTCCCCACCGGCGGAGCAGGAGTCGCCGCCCCGGCCTGCAGCTGCACCTTGACGAGGGCAGCGATCTTCTTCTTGGGAGGCATTTCTCTTCAGGGTCCTTTTCTTCGGGTGTTGCTGTGCGCCGGGCCTCAGACCTTCTGGATCTGGCTGAAGCTCAGCTCGACCGGGGTCTCCCGGCCGAAGATCTCGACGAGGGCCTTGACCCTCTGGCTCTCCGCGTTGATCTCGGTGATCGTCGCGTGCAGCGTGGCGAACGGGCCGTCCACGACCATGACCGAGTCGGAGACGTCGAAGTCGGCGACCGCGACCTGCTGCCGGGCGGCCGGCGCGGCACCGCGCTCGGCGGACGCGGCCTCGGTGGGCGCCTCGGCCTGCGCCTGCAGCGCCGGGGCCAGCATGCCCTCGACCTCCTCGAGGCTCAGCGGCACGGGCTGGTGGCTGTGTCCGACGAAGCCGGTGACCGAGGGCGTGTGCCGGACCGCGGACCAGGACTCGTCGGTCAGGTCCATCCTCACCAGCACGTAACCCGGCAGGACGGTGCGCTTGACCAGCTTGCGCTGGCCGTTCTTGATCTCGGCGACCTCCTCGGTCGGGACCACCACCTCGTGGATGTAGTCCTCCATGTTGAGCGAGGTGATCCGGTTCTCGAGGTTGGCCTTCACGCGGTTCTCCATGCCGGAGTAGGTGTGCACCACGAACCAGTCGCCGGGCTTCTCGCGCAGCGAGGCGCGGAACTCCTCCAGCGGGTCACCCGGCACCGGCTCCTCGGCCGGCTCGGGCTCCGCCTCAGCCTCGGGCTGCTCCGCGGTCTCGTGCACGGCCTCGGGCTCCGCCTCAGCCTCGGGCTCCCCCTCAGCCTCGGGCTCCTCCACGGCCTCGGGCTGCTCGGCGGCCTCGGGCTCCTCGACGGCCGGGGAGGCGGTCAGCTCGTCACCGGTCGCCTCGGGGGCGTTCGCGAAGGGATCCTGGGCGGCGGTCTCCGGCGACTCGTCGTACTGCTGCGACACGATTACTCCGTCACTGTC
>DATDNR010000158.1:0-42286 GCA_036518175.1 Marmoricola sp. | reverse complement strand
GGTGGGGGTGAAGTTGTCGTGGAGCGAGCGCTGCAGGATCGCGACCCTGGTGTGCCGCAGGTGCGCCCGGCGGGGGCTGATCGCGAACCGCCCGGTCGGGGCGACGGCGTCCCGCGTCCGGATCACGGTCCTCGCCGTGTCAGTGCCCTGCGCGTTCTTCGCGGTGAGCGTGACGGTGTAGCGGCCGGGCCTGAGGAACCGGTGGGTCGGGCTGGCGCTGGTCGACCTCGAGCCGTCGCCGAAGCTCCACGAGTAGCTGGTCGCGCCGGTGGAGTGGTTGGCGAAGGTCACCTTCATCGGGGCACCGCCGGAGGTGCGGGAGGCCTGGAACGCCGCCGTCGGAGCGGTGGGCGCGGGTCCGGCCGTCACCGTGACGGGCACTGCTGCTGTCGTGCTGCTGCCCGCGGCATTGGTCACGGTAAGGGTGACGTTGTACGTGCCCGCCGACGCGTACGGGTGGTTCGGGTTCTGGAAGACACTGGTCTTGCCGTCACCGAACCGCCACGTCCAGCTGGTGGGCTTGTTCAGCGAGGTGTCGGTGAAGTGCACCGTGAGCGGGTTGGTGGCATCCGACGCGCTGGTGAAGGACGCGACGGGCTGCACGGCCGGGGTGTTGTCGGCGGTCACGTCGAGGACGAAGACCGCGTGGTCCTTCGGGTCACCGGCGGTGCGGAAGTCATAGCCGTCGGAGATGTAGAACTGGTCGTTGATCAGGCTGACGCCGCGGGCGTCCTTGATCCCGAAGGGGGTCAGGTCGAAGTTCCAGCCGGGGACGGTCTTCTTGGTCGCCCAGTCCACCTCGGTGAGCATCTGGTAGGGGTTGGTCCCACCCATCTGGGAGCGGGAGACGAACAGGTCGTTGCCGTCCTGCGTGAACTCGAAGCCCTCGATGGCGGCGACGCCGCTGATCTGGAAGGCCGTCCCGACGGTGTTGGTGGCGTAGTCGTAGGTCTGGATGTCGTGCCGGACCCCGACGTAGATCTTGTTCTCGGTCGGGTTCCAGGCCGCCGCGGTGAAGTCACTGCCGGTGGGGAGCGGCTGGTAGTCGACGGGCGTGAGCTGGCCGTTGGTCCGGGTGAAGCGGAAGGCGGCCGGCAGCATCCCGGGTCCGGAGACACCGGAGAAGGCGTAGAGGGTGTCGGTCGAGGCGTCGTAGGCCAGGCTCTCGAAGTCCCGGTCGTGGGCCACCCCGGCGGCCGGGCCGCCGCCGGACTGCGGCAGCGCCTCGAAGACGCTGGAGGCGAAGGTCTGCTTCAGCGCTCCGCTGGTGGCGTCGATCTCGTAGACCCGGTGGGCGTCGTCGTCGACCAGCCACAGGGAGTTGTCCTGCGGCACGTACACCGAGTCCTCGTTGTCCCTCATCGAGGTGGTCGAGCCGGCGAAGGGCTTGGTCTCGATGAGGTGGTTGAGCGACAGCACCGGTGTCGAGGTGGTCGGGAGCGCCGTGGCCGGCGCGACCGTGCCCAGCACCAGGGCGGCGATCCCGAGCGTCGTCAACCAGACGCGACGGGACCTGACGCGGAACGAGTACGCGGACATCGGTGTCCTCCTGTCACAGCAATGCACATGGGTTCGTCGAAGCTGACAACCAGTGCAGCCGACCGGAGGCGGTCGCGGATCGTACCGGCGTACGACGGCTCCTACGCCGGACGCATGACCCGAACGGGCTGGACGTCTCGGGTGGATCCGGGAGGAGTCAGACGCCGGCCGCGGTGACGATGGCGTCGGTGAGGAAGCCCGCGAGCAGGCCGACGAGGATGCCGCAGGCGAGCAGGTCTGCCCGCTTGGCGCGGCTGGCGACGCCGACGAGCTGCGTGATCACGTAGATCAGCGAGCCGGCCGCCAGGGTCAGGAAGGCGACCGAGAGCGGCTCGCTGGTGAAGCCGTAGCCCAGCACGGTGCCGAGGAAGGTGGGGCCGCCGCCGATCGCTCCCAGCACGAGCAGCTGGGGCCAGGTGGGTCGACGGGGCCGGCCGTCGCCGTCGACGTCCGCGGCGAGCGGCGCGACGATGCCGAAGCCTTCCGTCGCGTTGTGCAGGCCGAATCCGATCACCAGCATCAGCGCCAGCGCGATCGCTCCCGTGGCGGCGGACTGGCCGATGGCCAGCCCCTCGGCGAAGTTGTGCAGCCCGATGCCGACCGCGATGAGCAAGGAGAGGCGGCGGGCGGCGGACCACGAGGCCAGGCCCCGCGGTGGCTTGACCTCGCCGACGGTCATCGCGCCCAGCCCCTGGATCCGCGGCGTGTCCGCGGGACGGGCAGCCACCTGGCGCTGCATCCAGCGTTCGTAGACGACGAGCGCGCCGAGTCCTACGGCGAGGCCGCCCGCGAAGATGGCGCCGTACCCGACGGCCGTGCCCAGGCCCCCCTTGCCCTCGGCGATCGACGCGAGGGCGCTGTCGATGGGCTCCCAGGCGGCCGAGAGCACGTCCCAGACGAGGAAGAGGAGGACACCCACCGCCGCGGCGTTCAGGAAGAGGCGCAGCGTCGGTGCCGGCTTCCGGAGCCGGCCCACCGGCAGGCCCAGCAGGATGGTGGCGCCGGCGAGGAAGCCGAGCAGCAGGGTGGCGGGCAGGCTCACGAGCTAGTACTCCGATCGGGGGCGGGGCCGGCGACCCGGGGCTGGAATCGCGGCCGCCTCCATCCAAGGTAAGGCAAACCTCAGCAGAGGGCGAATTCCCCACCGCCCCAGGTTGTCCGAATTGGCAGTATTGAAAATCACACCAGGGGTAAGGTGGCCACGGCGTCGGTGTCGTTCCCGGGCGCCGCTGCCTCGACCCATGACACCTGAAGGTCGGGCAACCGCCGGACAAGGAGGCCCTGTGGTGGATCGAGGTACTGGTCTGGGGGAGCGTGTCCTGGAACGACGGCTGGCGCTGGGCATGTCGCAGCGCGAGCTCGCCGGGCCGGAGATGTCCCCGAGCTATGTGTCGCTCATCGAGTCGGGCAAGCGCTGGCCGACGCACGAGCTGCTCGAGGTGCTGGCCCGGCGCCTGCAGACCAACCCCGACGAGCTGCTGCCCGAGGACCACCGGCAGCGCAGCGCCGAGCGCATCGAGCTCGACCTGCGCTGGGCCAAGATCGCCGTCCACGCGGGCAATGCGGAGTCGGCCGAGAGGTACGCCCGCAGCGTGCTCTCCGACCCCGGCTGCACCGACCGGCAGCGGCACGAGGCGCTGATGACCCTGGCCGAGGCAGCGGAGTCACGGGGCGACCTGGACCGTGCCATCGACCTGCTCGAGCCGCTCGTCGAGGAGCTCGACTCGGACAAGACCCGGGAGATGTGGCGGACGGCCCAGGTGATGCTGTGCCGTTGCTACAAGGTCTCCGGTGACCTCGCGCACGCCATCGACCTGGGCGAGCGGGCGCTGGCCAAGGATGAGGCCCCCAGT
This sequence comes from Marmoricola sp., assembly GCA_036518175.1. Classification (GTDB taxonomy): domain Bacteria; phylum Actinomycetota; class Actinomycetes; order Propionibacteriales; family Nocardioidaceae; genus Marmoricola. The sequence continues at coordinate 38,894 of DATDNR010000158.1, read as the reverse complement.
GACGAGCAGGTGATGCTCGTCATCTCGTTGGCAGGTGCCTACCTCCGCCGCGGCGATCTCAAGCGCGCTGGCCGGCTCCTCACGGCGACGATGGCCCGCCTCGACGTGGCCGGAACTCACCGCAATCAGGGTGCTGCATTGTGGAACTCGAGTCTGGTGGCCGAGGCCGAGGGCAGGCTGGACGACGCCGTCCGCTTGTCGGAGCGTGCGTTGGCCCTCTTCGGCGAAAGCGACGCGATCCGGAATCTGGGCCGTCTCCGGGTCACCTATGCCGGCTTCCTTCGCGAGGGGTCCACGGATTCGGTTCCGCTGGCGCTCGAGCACCTCTCACGGGCAGAGCGTGAGCTGGAAGACGAGGGCACGGTGATCGACCGTGCCCGGTGCCTCATCGAGATGGCGCGGTGTGCGCTGGATCGGGACGATCTGGACTACGCCCGTACGTTGATTCTCCGTGCAGCGGAGATCGTGGGTGACGGGCCTGAGGTCGAACGGGCGCTTGTCGAGCTGGTGCGAGGCCATGTCCTCGTGCGCTCCGGAGAGTCGCGCAAGGGGCTCAGCGTTGCGCGACGTGCGGCGCAGATGATCAGCGATCACGGCGAGTCGCCCGCGGAGGCGGCGCAGGCCTGGCGTGAGGTAGCCGAGCTCGCGAAGGTGGCGAGTGACCATGAGCTGATGGTCATGGGGCTCGAGAGGGCCGTGGACTCGCTGGGAGTGCGCCCGGCCCGCGTCGGCAACCGACTGCCGGTCCGCCCCTCCAGGGATCAGCCGCGGTCCGAGCCGACGACCAGTCTCGCGCGGCTCATCGAGCAGGCACTGTCAGAGCACTGAGCGTGCCGGAGCGCCACAGCCCGGGGCTGTCGCGCACCCGGCGACGGACCGGCGTCGACGTGGTCGCGCGACGGTCCACCGCCGGGTACTAGTGCATAGGTCTGGCTCAGCAGCAGTCCATGCCGCCGACCCGCTGGGTGGTGACATGACCAGCCGGGGCGGCGTTGGCCGGCGCGGCCATCGGGACGGCCAGGACGGCGGTGGCGACAGCGACGACAACGGCGGCAAGACGCTTGGACACGATGGTTCTCCCTCAGAATTGATCGTTGACTGTTCCGTCAAGTCACTGTCGCGCCGTAGTCAGGGTCCCGAGCCGATGGCTTGCATTTTCTCGCGCCTCACGTGACTGAACTTCAGTCCATCGAGCACCATTGTGCAGCGTGATCCGGCCTTTACGCCAGCGCGTTTACACACTTCGGCAATTCCATGACAAGTTGTCATGGCGCCTGTAAAGTCTTGTCTGTCAGCCGGGCTTCCCCAGGCGTGGCTGACGACGCGGCAGACGTGATTCCGCCTTGCGCAGCTCGGCCCACCCCCCCACGGCCGTGCTGCCCCGGTCGAACGACCGCGATGCCGCGGGGCCTCCCTCCACCCCCCAACTCCCGGCCCCGCGGCAAGCCGCCCTCCCGAACCGGCGCTAAGCCCACGCTGAAGACTCGCCGAGGTTTCGCTGACCCACCCATCACCCCGCACGCAGGTGGACGTCGTTTACTAGACCCATGGACTTCACGATGCCGTCTGCCACGGCGCTCCCTCCCAGTGCCCGGCTGACTACCGCGCTGGCCGCCGCGCGCACCGCCGGCTGGCTCTCACGCCGCCTGACCGGCGGGGGTGGACGAGCGATCGCCGGTCGCACCCTGATGCGCCTCGATCCCTCGGCGCCGAGGGCGCTCGCCCAGGGCCGTCGGATCACCCTGGTGACCGGGACCAACGGCAAGACCACCACCACGGCCATGCTCGCCGCAGCGCTGGGCCGACAGTCCCGCCTCGTGACCAACCGCGACGGGGCCAACACGCCGACGGGCCTGGTCACCACGCTGGCCGAGCGGGGGCCGGAGACAGTGGTGCTCGAGGTGGACGAGGGCTGGCTGCCGTGGGCGGTGGAGGTGCTGAAGCCGGTCTGCGTCGTGCTGCTCAACCTCTCCCGCGACCAGCTGCACCGGCACCCCGAGGTGCATCGGCTCGCCAACGCCTGGCGGCAGGCGCTGACCGACGTGCCGCTCGTGGTCGCCAACGCCGACGACCCGGCGATCGTCTGGGCGGCCGACACCGCCCAGCAGCGGATCTGGGTGGCGGCGGGCCAGACGTGGACGCAGGACTCGATGGTCTGCCCGTCCTGCGGCGACCTGCTGAAGCGCCCCGGCGAGTCGTGGTCGTCGTGCGCCTGTGGCTTCCGCCGCCCCACGCCGGCCTGGTCCGCCTCGGACGGCTCGCTGCGCCACCACGGCCAGCGGGTGCTCCTCGCGCCGGGCGTCCCCGGTGACGTGAACCTCGGCAACGCGGCACTCGCGGTGGCTGCTGCCACGGCCGCCGGCGTCGAGCCCACCGAGGCGGCCCGGGCGGTCGGCAGCGTGCGTGATGTCGCCGGCCGCTACGCCGAGTTCGTGCGCGGCCGTCAGACGGTGCGGCTCTTCCTCGCCAAGAACCCCGCAGGCTGGGATGCGGCCCTGCGTGCGCTGGCGCCCTCCTCGGCCTCCCTCGTGCTGGCTTTCAACGCCGACGGCGTCGACGGCCGCGATCCGTCCTGGCTGTACGACGTCGGCTTCGACCGGCTGGCCGGCCGAACGGTCGCGGTCTGCGGTCGCCGGGGCACCGACATGCTGGTCCGGCTCCGGCTGGACGGGATCAACCCGGTGGGACAGTTCGACACCATCGACGGTGCGCTGCGCGCACTTCCCTCAGGCCCGGTCGACGTGGTCGGCAACTACACGGCCTTCCAGGAGGCAAGGCGGGTGCTCGGCCATGTCGCGTGACACCATCGACGTGGTGCTGGTGCACCCGGAGCTGCTCGGCCTGTACGGCGACCGCGGCAACGCGCTGGCTCTTCGCCACCGGGCCCGTGCCCGTGACCTCGACGTCCGGCTCGTCGAGGTGGTGGCCGGTGAGCCGGTGCCCGTGTCGGCGGACCTCTACCTCGTCGGTGGCGGGGAGGACGCCTCGATGGTGCTCTCGCACCGGCTCCTCGTCGAGGACGGCGGGCTGCAACGGGCGCTGGAGAACGGCGCGGCCTGCCTGGCGGTCTGTGCCGGCCTCCAGATGCTCTCCCAGGAGTTCACCGGCCCGGACGGCGCCGTCCGTCGCGGGTTGGGGATCCTCGACGTGCGGTGTCCCCGGCTCACCGGCGCCCGCGCCGTCGGCGAGGTGGTCGTGCGCGCAACGGGCCCGGTGCCGGGTCCGATCCTGGGGTTCGAGAACCACCAGGGTGCCGCGGTCCTCGGCCCGGGCGCCCGGCCGCTCGGCCACGTCGAGACCGGCGTGGGCAACGGGCACGAGCAGCAGGAGGGTGCGATCCAGGGGCGCGTGGTGGCGACCTACCTGCACGGCCCGGTGCTGGTGCGCAACCCGGGCCTGGCCGACCACCTCCTCGAGATGGTCACCGGCCGGGAGCTCGAGGAGTTCGTCGACCCACCCGTCGACCGGCTGCGGCGCGAACGGCTGAGAGCGGCCGGCCCGCGGCGGCTGCTCGGCCGGCTGTGAACCACGCCGGCGGAAGGGGCACGGCGGGCGGGACAGCGACTCAGCGCAACGGCAGCAGCAGGCTGAACGACGTCGTCGGCGCCTCGTCGACCACGAGTCGGGCGCCCACCGCCTGAGCCACGTCGCGCGCGACGGCGAGGCCGATGCCCAGGCCGCTGCTGTCGGGCCGGTTGACGTGGCGCTCGAAGATGCGGTCGTCCAGCCGGGCCGTCCCCTCGTCGCGCACGCAGACGCGGGCGTGGTCGGCGTTCCCGACGACGTCCACGTCGACACGTCCGCGACCGTGGCGCAGGGCGTTCTCGACCAGCACGTCGAGGACCTGCTCGACCGGCCCGGGGGGCAGGCGCACGGTCACCGTTCCCTCGGCCCGGCACTCCAGCCGCCGTCCGTCGGCAAGCGGCCGCCAGCGTCGGACGGCCTGCTGAGCCAGGGTCACGAGGTCGGTCTCCGTCGCGCCCCCGATGCTGCTGCCCCGGGCGAGCTCCAGCAGGTGGCCGATCGTGTCGCTGAGCCGGTCGAGCTCGCGCAGCGCCCGGTCGAGCTGTTCCCGCACCGCCGGAGTCGTCTCCGGCCAGAGGGTCAGGTCCTCCAGCTCGAGCCGCAACGCGGTGACCGGCGTGCGCAGCTGGTGGGAGACGTTGCCGGCGAACTCGCGCTCGCGCACGAGCAGCTGGTGCAGCTGTGCCGCGTTGCGCTCGAGCGCCCGGCCGATGACGTCGGCCTCGGGGATGGAGGAGCGGGGCACCTCGAGGTCGAAGCGTCCCCGGCCGAGGGCCTCCGCCGAGTCCGCCAGCTGCCGGAAGGGCCGGGCGAGCACCCTCGCCGCCAGCCAGCCCAGCAACGACGCGACGACGACCAGCACCACCCCGAGGAGCACGAGCCGCAGCAGGGTGTCGTTGATGCGCTGCTCGACGACGCGGCCGCTGCGACGCATCACGACGGTGCCGCCGCCGGGGACGTGCCCGCTGCGGACGACGTCGTCGGGACGGCCGTGGTCGGCCCATCCCGGAGCGTCCGCGACGACCGTCGGCCGCCTGCCCGCGGGCCGGTAGTCCAGCTCCTCGCCGGTGTTGAGCAGCCCCCGGAGGTACGACGACGTCACCGGCTGGTGGGCCGCGTTCCGGGCGCCGACGAGCCGGGCCACCAGCGCCACGGACCGTTCCACCTTGCGGGTCTCCTCCTGGCGCACCAGGCCGCTGATCGAGTAGGCCCGCGTGAAGGTGAACGCGACGAGCACCATCACCGTCAGCAGTGCGAACGCGACGACCAGCCGGTCACGCATCGCGCAGGCCGCCTCCGCCGTTGCGGCCGGAGCCGCCTGCGAACCCGTTCGCGTCGACATCCTCGAGCCGGAAGCCGACCCCGCGCACCGTCACCACGCGGGCGGGGCTGCCGGACCCCTCGAGCTTCTGCCGCAGCCGGCCGACGGTGACGTCGAGCGTCTTGGTGGAGCCGAACCAGTTGGCGTCCCACACCTCGTCCATCAGCCGCTCGCGAGTGACCACGGCACCGCGCTGCTCGTCGAGCAGGCTGAGCACGTCGAACTCCTTCTCGGTGAGCGACACCTCCGCCTCACCCGCCCAGACCCGCCGGCCGTGCGGGTCGATGCGCAGGCCACGCGGCCCTGCGGCGACCGCCGGTTCCGGGGGGCGGGCCTGCCCGCTGCGACGCAGCAGCGCCCTGATCCGGGCCAGCAGCTCGGCCAGGCCGAAGGGCTTGGCCAGGTAGTCGTCGGCGCCGACGTCGAGGCCGACGACACGGTCGAGCTCGCCACCGCGGGCGGTCAGCACCAGCACCGGCACCTGGCTGCCGGAGTCGCGCAGCCGCCGGCAGACCTCGAGCCCGTCGATGTCGGGCAGCCCGAGATCGAGCACGACGAGGTCGGCGCACTCGGCGGAGAGCCGGGCCAGGGCGTCCTGGCCGGTCGCCACGCGGGTGACGTCGTACCCCTCCCGCTCGAGGGTGCGCACCAGCGGTCCGGCGATGCCGTCGTCGTCCTCCACCACGAGCACCCGAGCACTCATGTCGTCGAGCATAGGGATCAGGCGCGGGTCATGCGTGCGATCTCGCGACTCAGCAGCGTGACGGCGGCGACATCGACGGCGATGCCCAGGGCGTGCCACGGTCCGAACCCGGCGAGCGCGCTCGCGCCCGGCAGCCCCACGGTGACCGCGACCAGCTGACCGGCGAGCGCGAGTCCGACGACCAGCAGGCCGACCAGGCGGCACTCCAGCAGGCCGTGGCGCCACAGGCGGATCCCGACGGCGAGCGATGCCAGGCCACACAGGCCGTCGAGCAGGCCGAGGTAGGACGCGTCCGACCACACCACCGGCAGCTGGGCGAGGAGCACGATGCCGGCGAGCAGCATCGCCAGGCCGCCCGTGCGGGTGGGGCGGGACAGGGGCTGGGCCATGCTCAGAAGTCCTTGTCGGTCGTGCCCGACTCGGTGGCCGGACTGGTCGAGCAGGCGACGCCCGCGAGGCTGGTGAGGAGGGACGACGGGGTCCAGACGATCGTGGCCGCACCGGGGGCGGTCACGGTGCCGCCACCGGTCTGCGCGCCCAGGGTGACGGTGACGACGCTGCGCTGCACCCCGGAGGCGGTGACCGTCGCGGCCGTCGTGGTGGCCGCGAAGGTGACGGTCTTCGCCTTCTTCACGTAGTTCTGCCCCAGCGCGAGGGTCCCGAGGTTGGTGCCCGGGAAGCCGAGCGTGTCGTTCATGCCGTTGTCGCTCAGCTGCACCGTGATGGACCTGCTGCTGCCGTCCCACCCGGAGGCGACCGAGGTGGTCTGCACGGTGGTGCTCCAGGTGAGCTGCACCGTGTCGCCGGGCTGGACCCGGCCGACGATGCTGCCGCCGTTCGTGGTCTGCACGTCCACTGCCCGCAGGGGGCTGTTGTCGACGGTGGTGGACACGACTGCCGAAGCCAGCGTGTTGCCCTTGGCGTCGGTCAGGAAGGCGCGCAGCTCGTAGGCACCGTTGGCGACCTTGGTGGTGTCCCAGGTGCAGCCGTACGGGCTCGTGCCGGTGGTGCAGATCGTGGTGTACGTCGTCGAGCCTGCCGGCCGCTGCTGCACCTGCACGGAGCCGACCCCGTTGGTCGAGGCGGCGTTCGCGGTGAGGACCACCGCGCCGCTGAGGTAGGCACCCGGGTCGTTGAGGGACACCGAGTTGACGGTGTTGTCGACGGTGATCCCGCGGACCAGCGCCGAGGTCGCGCTGTTGCCTGCGTTGTCGACCGCGATCGCGCGGAGGTCGTAGCTGCCACCGGCCACGGTGGTGGTGTTCCACCGGCACGACCAGGGCGCGGCGGTCGCGGTGCAGACGTCGGTCCAGGTGCTGGTCCCGGCCCGGGCGTACTGCACCTCGACGGAGACCAGCCCGGAGTCGGCGTCCGTCGCGGTCGTGGCGAGCGTGACGACACCGCTGAGGGTGCTGCCCGGATTGGTGAGGCTCACCGTCGGCGCGGTGTTGTCGACGAGCACGTCGGTGGCCGTGTCGGTGTAGGACGTGCCGTTGACGACGGCGTACGCCCGGACGTCGTAGCTGCCCGTCGCGGGGGTGTTCCAGCTGCACGACAGCGTGCTGGCGAGGACGCTCGCGCAGATCGGCGTCCACTTGGTCCCACCCGCCGGCGCAGAGTCGATCTCGAACGTCGTGAGCAGCGAGAGTGGGGTGTTGTAGATCCGGGCCGAGACGGTCGTGGCGCCGTGCAGCAGGTCTCCGGGGTTGGTCAGCACCACCCGCAGCGTGTTGACCACCTGGGTGCTGGCCACCGAGGAGGCGGTGTACCCGGAGGTGTCGGTGGCCACCGCCCGGAGGTCGTAGGCGCCGTCGGCGACTGCGGTGGTGTTCCACGAGCACGTGTACGGCGCGGCCGTGACCGTGCACAGGCCGGTCCACGCGCCGGAGCCGGAGACGGAGTACTGGAAGCGCACGTCGTGGACCGCGACGTTGTCGCTCGCGGCGGCGGCGAGGGTGACGGTCCCGGAGATGCCGGGGCCGGGGTCGCTCAGCGAGACGGTCGGAGGCGTCCAGTCCCTCGCCGCGGAGACGGTGGCCCGGCTCGAGGTGCTGCTGACCCAGGTGGCCCCCGAGAAGCCGACTCCGCTGCCCAGCAGGTGCACCGAGGTGCACGCCACCAGCGCCGCCGCGACGGCGGTGAGGAGGCGGAGCAGCAGCTTCAACGGTTCTTCCTCGGGGTCAGTGGACGGGAGCGGCGTCGGGAGCGGGGGAGTCGGACCGCCGCAGCGAGCGGAGGAACTCCACGAGGCTGGCGAGGGCGATCAGGCCGGCGGGTACGCCGACGAGCAGGATCCGCACGATGCGGAAGGAGAGCCCCATGAACAGGAAGCCGGCGTACGGCACCGCGAACACCACCCTCGGCTGGGTGGTGGCGCCGAGCTGGAACCGCCACGGGTCGGGGGCGGGGTTGGCGTCGCCCTTGGTGCGGTAGACGGTGCTGCCCTGCAGGTGCCGGATGCTGTAGATGCGGTGGGTGACCAGGTGCGGCACCTGCGACTGGGGCGGCGGCAGGTAGGTGATCACGTCGCCGACGCGCAGGTCAGCGACCGGGACCGGCTTGTCGAACACCACCGAGCCGAGGTCATAGGTGCCCGTCATCGAGGGCCCGACGATCGCGTAGCGCTGGAAGCCGGTCATCCCTGCCAGCACGAAGGCCGCGGAGGCGAGGGTGGTCACGACGAGCAGCGCGGTGCCGGCCAGCCGCGTGCTGCGGCGCAGGCGGCGGCGGGTGGTGGGAGACATGCGCGTCCTTCTTCGGCTCGTCCGGGATGGGTACGACGCCGGCAGGGCCTTCCCGCCTCCCTCCTGGGGGAAGGCCCTGACCGGCGGGTTCGGAGGTCAGCTGGTCTGCGTGCCGGCCCAGGTGAAGGTGGCGGTCGCGCCCTTGCCCTGCAGGTCGTTGCCTGCGGTGCTGTCCAGCGTCACGGTGAAGGTGTAGGTGTGCGAGTCGCCGGCCTTCCACGCGCCGGTGCCGAGCGCGGTGTCGGGAAGCGAGCTGAAGTTGCCGTTGTAGAGCGGGGTGCTGCTGCCGTCGGCCGCGACCCGGAGGTTCAGGAGCGAGCCGAGGTCGTTGCTGACGCCGCTCTCCTTCAGCGTGAACAGCTGGGCCAGAGAGCCGCTGTTGGTGATCGTCACGGTGCCGCTCTGGCTGTCACCCGGCTTGAGGCCGCTCGCGCTGAAGATCGCCGCCCCGGCGTGGTCGTTGGTCTGCGAGAGCGTGCCGGTGGTGAACGAGGTGGTGCTGGCGCTCTGCGAGGTGAAGGTCGCGCCCGAGCCGACCGCGACCGCACCGGCGGCGAGGGCGGTGGCGAGCGGGATGAGGGCCTTGCGACGGATGCGGATCATGGTGGGTTCCCCCTGGCTTTCGAGATCGTGGGCTGTCTGCTTGTTGACCTCAACGCTAGGGAGCGCCGGACCACTGCTCGGCAACGCAAATGCCTCAGCACTTCCACATCTGGACAACAACGGATGAGATGGACCACACGGAAGAAGTCGGGCGGGCACTACGTTGCTCCACTAGACTCGTGAACGAGTTCACAAGGTGAGGAGCCGATGAGCCAACCCCCCGCCGCACCCCGTCTGCCGCGGCACCTGATGGACCCCAACAACCCGCGACCGGTCCAGCGTCGCGACCCGATGTCGCTGAGCCAGGTGCAGCGCTGGGTGATGTCCACCCTGGCGCTGACCACGATCCTGCACTTCGCCGCCGGGCTGATCGTTGCCGCGGTGTTCCTCGAGCACGGCCGCCAGGACGGACGGATCGGCCTCAACATCCTCGCCGGCCTGGTCGGGGTGATGGCGGTGGCCACCTTCCGGTTGATCCACCAGAAGAACCCGCTGTCGCCGTACCTGCTGCTCGGCCTGCTGATCATGCCGATCGGGCTCTGGTCTACCTTTGGCTAGAGCAGTGACCCCTGCTCGTCCAACCGAGGAGTGAGCCCGATGCCGCAGCACCCGCCGGAGCGCCCAGCCAGCAACTCGCCGGTGGTCGCAGTGATCATCGCGCTGATCATGTGCGCCGGCATCGTCGCGCTCTTCGTCGGCATCACCGCCATCTGACCGAGGGTACGACGGGGCGTCGCCACGCCCCTGCGCCGCCTCACACGTCGGTGACGCGTAACCCCGCGTGCGACTTGTAGCGGCGGTTGACGCTGATCAGGTTGGCGGTCAGCGCCTCCACCTGGTGGGCGTTGCGGAGCCGGCCGGCATAGATCCCGCGCATCCCCGGCACGGTGCCGGCCAGCGCCTGCACGAGATCGGTGGCCTCGCGGTCATCGCCCAGCACCAGGACGTCGGTGTCGACCTCGTCGACCTCCGGGTCGTCGAGCAGCACCGCCGAGACGTGGTGGAACGCCGCGGTCACCCGGCTCTCCGGCAGCACCGTGGCGGCCTGCTGGGCGGCCGACCCCTCCTCGACGTCGAGCGCGTAGGCGCCGCGCTTGTCGAAGCCGAGCGGGTTGACGCAGTCGACCACCACCTTGCCGGCGAGCTGCTCGCGTACCGACTCCAGCAGCTCGCGGTGGCCCTCCCAGGGCACGGCGACGATCACCACGTCGCCCTTGCCGGCGGCGTCCGCGTTGGCGGCACCGGTGACGTCGCCCGCGGTCGCACCGGCGAGCTCGGTGGCGGTCGCCGCGGCCCGGTCGGCGCTGCGGCTGCCGATCACCACGCTGAGCCCGGCGGTGGCGAAGCGGCGGGCCAGACCGCGGCCCTGCGGACCCGTGCCCCCGAGCACGGCGACGGTCGTCGAGTCGAGTGAGGTCACTCGACGCAGTCTGGCAGACCGTCGAGATTCACTACGAAAGGCAGCCCAAAGTCCCTGAGATCCTGCCGAGCGTAGTGAGGCTCTGCGGTCAGGCCGTCAGCCCCATTCCGGGATGTCGTCGTCCAGGAGCTGCTGAAGCTGCTCCATGTCGTCGGCGACCCGGGCACGGAACTCCGCGGCGACCTCGGCGGGCACCTCCGTCCGGGAGCCACCGACGTGCCACTCCTCCAGCAGCGCGTCGTCCCACCAGTCGGCGTCGGCACCGACGTGCGCGTAGACACGTCCGAGCTCCGCCCGCCGCTGGTCACGCAGCCGCTCCTGCACCACCACGAGCACCTGCTCGCGCGGGAAGTGGTCGAGGAAGGGTCGGAGCCGCTCGGCGTACCGGCTCCGGGCGACGTACTGGCTGTCGGGGTCGAGCAGGGCGTCGCTGACCGGACGGGTCTCGTCGCCCTCACGCACGTGGTGGGCGTACTGCGACACCGCGCGTTCCAGCGGGTCGCGCACCAGGTAGAGCAGCCGCGCGTGCGGGACGACGCCGGCCATCCGCACCGCCGCCAGCGGGTTGTCCGGTGCGGTGTAACCGGGTGAGGACTCACCGCGCAGCTTCGCGGTGGGGTCGAAGAGGGTGGCGTACCACTGCACGCCCCGGTGCCACTGGCCGTGCCGCCACCACTCCTCGGGGTCGACGGGCGGTGCCGCCGTGCCACCGGTGAAGAAGTTGGCCTCCTTGCCCGACCACATCGCGATGTCGGGGTGGGCGTCGAGGTAGGCGTGCAGCGCCGTGGTGGCACACTTCATCGCCCCGATCACCAGCAGGTCGGGCAGGGACAGGTCGGGGGTGGGGGTGTGCACGGCCACGCCGACGTCGTACCCGTCTAGGCCGGTTTGTTGCGGCTCCGGCGATCGTCCTCACGGACGCCGCGGGCTTGGGAACCTTCCCGGGACGGTCCGGGGGGACCTCACCACCGGTCCGGGGAGCCCTGCGGAAACCCCCAAGGCGTCAGGGCTCCCCGGACCGTCTCCTCTGCCCTGAGTGCCGGCGAGCGCTGCACGGCACAGGTCCTCTGTCATCCTGAGCACCTCACCCGGTGCGAAGGAGGCGTGCATGGACCTGGCCCTCACCGAGGAGCAACGCGCCTTCCAGGCGCTGGCCCGGGAGTTCCTCGACAAGGAGGTCGTCCCGCACCGCACGGACTGGGACCGCCGGGAGTCCGTGGACACCCGGATCATCCCGCGCCTGGGCGAGCTCGGCTTCTTCGGCCTGACCATCCCCGAGCAGTACGGCGGCCTCGGCGGCGACCACGTCACCTACTGCCTCGGCATGGAGGAGCTGGGCCGCGCCGACTCGGCCGTGCGCGGCATCGTGTCGGTCTCCTCCGGGCTGTTCGGCAAGATCGTGCTCGGCCACGGCAGCGAGGAGCAGAAGCGGCAGTGGCTGCCGGGCATCGCCGACGGCACCACGCTGGGCTGCTTCGCGCTCACCGAGCCCGACAACGGCTCCGACGCGGCGAACCTGAAGACCCGTGCCCGCCGTGACGGCTCCGGGGCCGACTGGATCATCGACGGCTCGAAGATCTTCATCACCAACGGCACCTGGGCCGACGTCGCGGTCGTGTTCGCCCGGACCGGTGACGCCGGCCCGCGTGGGGTCTCGGCGTTCCTGGTGCCGACCGACACGCCCGGGTTCCAGCGCACCGAGATCAAGGGCAAGCTCGGCCTGCGAGGGCAGGCCACCGCCGCGCTGACCTTCGAAGGCGTGCGGGTGCCGGCCTCGGCGATGGTGGGTGAGGAGGGCCAGGGCTTCCGGATCGCGATGCAGTCGCTGGACAAGGGCCGTGTCTCGGTGGCCGCCGGCTGCACCGGCATCGTCCAGGCATGCCTCGAGGCGGTCGTCGGCTACACCCGGGAGCGCACGCAGTTCGGCAGGCCGATCGCGGCCTACCAGCTGGTGCAGGAGATGGTCGCCGACATCTCCGTCGACGCCGACGCCGCCCGGTTGCTGACCTGGCGCGCCGCGGACCTGATCGACCGCGGCGAGCCCTTCGGCACCGCGGCCTCCAAGGCCAAGCTGTTCGCCTCCGAAGCGGCGGTGCGGGCGGCGAACCTCGCCATCCAGGCGTTCGGCGGCTACGGCTACGTCGACGAGTACCCGGCCCAGAAGCTCATGCGCGACGCGCGTGTGATGACCTTGTACGAAGGCACCAGCCAGATCCAGAAACTGCTCATCGGACGCGCCGAGACCGGGATCAACGCGTTCGGCTGAGCCCGACCCTGCAGCCAGCACAGCAGCCCGACTGTCGGCCCAGCCCGCCGGCGCAGCCCGGGCGACCACGTGGGAGGACACCATGGCCAGCAACCCGCAGACCCCGCTGGGTCTCTTCGGCACCGATGCGTTGATCGGCGAGGAGGACCGCGCGATCCGCGACACCGTGCGCAGGTACGTCGAGGACCGCATCGCGCCGGAGATCGCCGAGTGGTACGAAGCCGGCCGGATCCCGGCCCGCGAGCTGGCGACCGAGCTGGGCAAGCTGGGTGTGCTGGGCATGCACCTCGACGGCTACGGCTGTGCGGGCACCTCCGCCACGGCGTACGGCCTGGCCTGCATGGAGCTGGAGGCCGGTGACTCCGGGCTGCGGTCGCTGGTGAGCGTGCAGGGATCCCTGGCCATGTTCGCGATCCACCACTTCGGCTCGGATGAGCAGAAGGAGGAGTGGCTGCCGCGGATGGCCGCCGGTGAGGCGATCGGCTGCTTCGGCCTGACCGAGCCGGACTTCGGCTCCAACCCGGCCGGCATGCGCACCCGCGCCCGCAGGGACGGTGCCGGGGACGACGCGGACTGGGTGCTCACCGGCAACAAGCTGTGGATCACCAACGGGTCGGTTGCCGACGTCGCGATCGTGTGGGCCCAGACGGAGGACAAGATCCGCGGGTTCGTCGTCCCCACCGACACGCCCGGCTTCTCCGCACCGGAGGTGAAGCGGAAGCTGTCGCTGCGCGCCTCGGTCACCAGCGAGCTGGTGCTCGACGACGTCCGGCTACCGGCCTCGGCGATGCTGCCCGGGGCGCGCGGGCTGTCCGGCCCGCTGTCGTGCCTGGACGAGGCCCGCTACGGCATCGTTTTCGGCGCGCTCGGCGCGGCCCGCTCCTGCCTGGAGACCGCGATCGCCTTCGCGGGTGACCGGGAGATCTTCGACCGGCCGCTGTCGGCCTTCCAGCTCACCCAGGCGAAGCTCGCCGACATGACCCTGGAGCTCGGCAAGGGCATGCTGCTGGCCCTCCACCTCGGCCGGCTCAAGGACGAGGGCACGTTGCGGCCCGAGCAGGTCAGCCTCGGCAAGCTCAACAACGTCCGCGAGGCGATCACGATCGCGCGCGAGTGCCGCACCATCCTCGGCGCCGCCGGCATCACGCTGGAGCACCCGGTGATGCGGCACGCCAACAACCTCGAGTCGGTGCTCACCTACGAGGGCACGTCCGAGGTGCACCAGCTGGTGATCGGCCAGGCCGTCACCGGTCAGGGCGCCTTCCGCTGAGCCCGACGCCCCTACACTCGCGCCCATGAGCGAGGTGGGACCGGGCCGGCTGCGCCAGGAGGCGATCTACCGCGCCGGCGTCTTCGGCGAGAGGCCCCGGGTGCCGACCGGCTTCGCGGAGCTGGAGGCCAGGGCTCGGCGGAAGATGTCGCGCAGGGCCTGGGCCTACGTGTACGGCGGCGCCGGGGCCGGTGCCACGATGGCGGCGAACAGGCGGGCCTTCGAGCGCTGGCAGATCGTGCCGCGGATGCTGTGCGGCGCCGACGACCGTGACCTGTCCAGCACGCTGCTCGGCACGCCGCTGGACGCGCCCGTGCTGATCGCTCCGGTCGGCGCGGCCGGACTGGTGCGGCGCAACGCCGACGTGCTCATCGGCGGCGGCGCGGCCGATGCGGGCGCGCCGTACATCCTCTCCAGCCAGGGCAGCAGCCCGATGGAGGAGACCGCCGCGGCGATGGGGCCGGCGCCGCGATGGTTCCAGCTGTACTGGAGCCGCGACGAGGAGCTGGTGGACAGCTTCATCCGGCGTGCGGAGGCGATCGGTGCCGGTGCGCTGGTGGTCACCCTCGACACCACCGTGCTCGGCTGGCGTCCCCGTGACCTCGACCTGGGCAGCCTGCCGTTCAGCCAGGGCATCGGCATCGCGCAGTACACCTCCGACCCGCGCTTCCGCGAGCTCGTCGACCAGCGGCTGCGCTCAGGCGGCGACAGGCCCGCGGTCAAGGTGACCCCGGGCGCGGTGCGGACGCTGCTGTCGATCTCGCGCAACCACCCCGGCGAGCTGCTCGACAACCTGCGCTCACCGCTGCCGCGGGCTGCGGTGGAGACCTTCCTCGACGTCTACTCCAACCCGGGGCTGTCCTGGCGGCACCTGGCCACCCTGCGCGACCGCACCCGGCTGCCGGTGGTGCTCAAGGGGGTGCTGCACCCCGAGGACGCCCGGCGCGCCTTCGACGCCGGTGTCGACGCGGTGATGGTCTCCAACCATGGCGGTCGGCAGGTGGACGGCTCGATCGGCGCGCTGGACGCCCTGGTCGAGATCCGCCGCGCGGTGCCGGACCGCCCCCTCGTCCTCGACAGCGGCATCAGGTCGGGCGCCGACGTGTTCAAGGCGCTCGCGCTCGGCGCCGACGCCGTCACCGTCGGGCGGCCGCACCTCTACGGCCTCGCCCTCGACGGGCGTCGCGGGGTCGCCGACGTGGTCCGCAACCTGGTCGCCGAGCTCGACCTGACCATGGCGCTCACCGGGGTGCGCAGCCTGGCGGAGATCGGTCCGCAGCTGCTGCGGCCGGCCGGCTGATCCTCACCCCTTCTGGCCGGTGCCGCGTCCTTGTGGCGCGGGCTAGCGTGAGCGGGTGACGGTTTCGAGCGCGGTCCAGGCCCCCACGACGACCACCCTCGGTGAGCTCAGGGCCAGCGGCCACCGCCAGAAGACGCTGCGGCAGGAGATCCGCGACAACCTGCTCGCGATGCTGCGGGAGGGGCGGGACCCGTGGGCGGGGCTGCACGGCTTCCAGGACACGGTGATCCCCCAGTTCGAGCGGGCCCTGCTGGCCGGCCACGACGTGGTGCTGCTCGGTGAGCGGGGCCAGGGCAAGACCCGCCTGCTGCGCACGCTGCCCGGGCTGCTCGACGAGTGGACGCCGGTGATCGCGGGCTCCGAGCTCGGCGAGCACCCCTACGAGCCGATCACTCCGGCGTCGCGGCGACGCGCGGCGGAGCTGGGCGACCAGCTGCCGGTCGCGTGGCGGCACCGGGACGAGAGGTACGCCGAGAAGCTGGCCACCCCGGACACGTCCGTGGCGGACCTGATCGGCGACGTGGACCCGATGAAGGTGGCCGAGGGTCGCTCTCTCGGCGATCCCGAGACCATCCATTTCGGACTGATCCCGCGCTCCCACCGCGGCATCGTGGCCATCAACGAGCTGCCCGACCTCGCCGAGCGGATCCAGGTGGCGATGCTCAACGCGATGGAGGAGCGCGACATCCAGATCCGCGGCTACGTGCTCCGGCTGCCCCTCGACCTGCTCGTGGTCGCCAGCGCGAACCCCGAGGACTACACCAACCGGGGGCGGATCATCACGCCGCTGAAGGACCGCTTCGGCGCGGAGATCCGCACCCACTACCCGGTCGAGCTCGACGACGAGATCGCGGTGATCCGGCAGGAGGCCCAGCTCGTCGCCGAGGTGCCCGACCACCTGCTGGAGATCCTGGCCCGCTTCACCCGCAACCTGCGCGAGTCCCAGTCGGTCGACCAGCGTTCGGGGGTCTCCGCGCGCTTCTCGATCGCCGGCGCCGAGACGGTCGCCGCGGCCGCGCTGCACCGCGCCACCGTGCAGGGCGAGGGGGAGCCGGTCGCCCGCGTCGTCGACCTGGAGACGGCGGTGGACGTGCTCGGCGGCAAGGTGGAGTTCGAGACCGGGGAGGAGGGCCGCGAGTGGGAGGTGCTGCAGCACCTGCTGCGGTCGGCCACCGCCGAGACCGTGCGCAGCCGGCTCGCCGGCCTCGACCTCGGCCTGCTCGTCTCCGCGCTCGAGCGCGGCGCCTCCGTGGTCACGGGGGAGCAGGTCACCGCCCGTGACTTCCTGACCGGGCTGCCCGTGCTCGGCGAGTCCGACCTCTACGACCGGATCTGTGACCGGCTCGACGCCACCAACGACGGCGAACGGGCCGGGGCCATCGAGCTGGCCCTCGAGGGCCTCTACCTCGCCCGCAAGGTGGCGAAGGAGACCGCGAACGGCGAGACGGTCTACGGATGACGGTGACCCGATGACCCGCCGCGACCTGCACCGCTCCCGCTACGCCCGCTACGCCGGTGGGCCGGACCCGCTCGCCCCGCCGGTCGACCTGGCCGAGGCCCTCGATGCCATCGGCGAGGAGGTGATGGCCGGCTACAGCCCGGAGCGGGCGATGCAGGAGTACCTGCGACGCGGCGGATCCAGCCGCACCGGGCTCGACGACCTGGCCCGGCGGGTCGCGGAGCGGCGGCGTGAGCTGCTGCAGCGGCACAACCTCGACGGCACCCTGCAGGAGGTCCGCGAGCTGCTGGACCACGCCGTGCTCGAGGAGCGCAAGCAGCTGGCCCGCGACGTGGAGATGGACGACGCCGACCGCGCCTTCCGCGAGATGCGGATGGACAACCTGCCGCCCTCGCCCGCGGCCGCGGTGAGCGAGCTCTCCGACTACGACTGGCAGTCCCCGCAGGCCCGTGAGGACTACGAGCAGATCCTGGACCTGCTCGGTCGCGAGATGCTCGACCAGCGCTTCAAGGGCATGAAGCAGGCGCTGGAGAACGCCACCGACGCCGACCGGGCCGCCATCCAGGAGATGCTCGAGGACCTCAACCGGCTGCTGGAGAACCGGCGGCTGGGTGCGAGCCCCGAGGAGCTGGACCGGCAGTTCCGGGACTTCATGGACAAGCACGGCCAGTTCTTCCCCGAGAACCCGCAGAACCTCGACGAGCTGCTCGACGCTCTCGCGCAGCGCTCGGCCGCCGCCCAGCGGATGCTCAACTCGATGACGCCGGAACAGCGCGAGGAGCTGATGCAGCTCTCCCAGCAGGCGTTCGGCTCGCCCGAGCTGATGGAGGCGTTGACCCGCCTCGACGGCAACCTGCAGGCCCTGCGTCCGGGCGAGGACTGGGGCGGTTCGGAGCAGTTCGACGGGGAGCAGGGCCTCGGACTCGGCGACGGCACCGGGGTGCTGCAGGACCTCGCCGAGCTCGACGACCTCTCCGACCAGCTCTCGCAGTCCTACGCCGGTGCCCGGATGGGGGACGTCGACCTGGACGCGCTCGCCCGCCAGCTCGGCGACGAGGCCGCCGTGGACGCCCGTCGGCTCGCCGAGCTCGAGCGGGCGCTGCGTGACTCCGGGTACCTCAAGCGCACCTCCGACGGGCAGCTGCGGCTCTCCCCGCGGGCGATGCGCCAGCTGGGCCAGGCGCTGCTCAAGGACGTCGCGAACCGGCTCTCGGCCCGGCGCGGGGAGCGTGACGTGCGCCAGGCCGGCGCCGCCGGGGAGCTCAGCGGCGCCTCACGGGAGTGGCAGTACGGCGACACCGAGCCGTGGGACGTCACCCGCTCGGTGACCAACGCCGTCCGCCGCACGGTGGCCGAGGGCGGGTCCCCGGCCGGAGGCGTGCGCCTGGACATCCGCGACGTCGAGGTGCAGGAGACCGAGGCCCGCACCCAGGCGGCGGTCGCGCTGCTGGTCGACACCTCCTTCTCGATGGCGATGGACGGCCGCTGGGTGCCGATGAAGCGCACCGCGCTGGCCCTGCACCACCTGGTGCGCACCCGGTTCCGCGGTGATGCGCTGCAGCTGATCGGCTTCGGCCGGCACGCCGAGGTGATGGAGATCGAGGCCCTCACCGCGCTGGACGCGATGTGGGACAAGGGCACCAACCTGCACCACGCCCTGCTGCTGGCCAACCGGCACTTCCGCAAGCACCCCAGCGCCCAGCCGGTGCTGCTGGTCGTCACCGACGGCGAGCCGACCTCCCATCTCGAGCCGGACGGCGAGGTCTACTTCAACTACCCGCCGCACCCGCTGACCATCGCGCACAGCGTCCGGGAGCTCGACAACTCCGGCCGGCTCGGCGCCCAGGTCACCTTCTTCCGCCTCGGCGACGACCCGGGGCTGGCCCGCTTCGTCGACCAGATGGCGCGCCGCGTCGACGGACGCGTGGTGGCGCCCGACCTCGACGACCTCGGCGCGGCGGTCGTGGACTCCTATCTCGGCGGACGCAGCGGGAGGTCGTCGTACGGGTCGCTGGGGGACTGGGCCGGCGGCTGGGGCCGCGGCTTCTGGGTCGGCTGAGACGGCCGAGGGCCGACACCCTTCCGGCTGGGAGACTGGCCCGGTGGCTGTCTCGACGACGAGCACCGTGCGGAGGACCCGGGTGCCCGCGGTGTGGCTGGTGCTCGCCGGCATCGTCTCGGTGCAGTTCGGTGCCGCGATCGCCAAGGGCCTCTTCGACGAGGTCGACCCGACGGCGCTCGTCTGGCTGCGGCTGGCGACCAGCGCGGTGGCGCTGCTGCTGCTCGCCCGGCCGCGGGTCACCGGTCGGTCGCGGCGCGACTGGGCGACGGTGGCCGCGTTCGGCGTGAGCCTCGGGCTGATGAACTGGGCGATCTACCAGTCGTTCGCGCGGATCCCCCTCGGCATCGCGGTGACGCTGGAATTCATCGGCCCCCTGACGGTGGCGGTCGTGGGCTCCCGCCGGCTGCGCGACCTGCTGTGGGTGCTGCTGGCCGGGGTGGGAGTGGTGCTGCTCGGGCTGGAGCCCGGCACGCTCACCGTCGCCGGCGTGTTGTTCGCGCTGCTGGCCGGAGGCTGCTGGGGCGCCTACATCCTGCTCAGCGCGGGCACCGGCCGGCGCTGGCCCGGCCTGGACGGTCTCGCCGTGGCCAGCGTGATCGCCGCGCTGCTGCTGGCGCCCGCAGCGGCGGTCCGCAGCCAGGGCGCCTTCACCGACCCCCGCATCCTCGGCCTCGGCGCTGCGATCGGGCTGCTCAGCTCGGTGATCCCCTACAGCTTCGAGATCACCGCCCTGCGCAGCATCCGCCCTGCCGTGTTCGGCATCCTGATGAGCCTCGAGCCGGCGGTGGCCGCGCTGGCGGCGATGCTGGTGCTGCATGAGTTCCTCACCGCAGGACAGTGGATCGCGGTCGGCTGCGTCGTTGCTGCCAGCGTCGGCGCCACCCGCTCCGCCCCTGCCCACCAGACCGAGCCGGTCCCCGACTGAGCGCCGCCGGCTGGGAGACTGTGCCGCGTGCCCGAGCCGACCGTGACCACGATCGCGCTGCTGGCCCTCGCGGCCCTGGCCGCCGGCTTCGTCGACGCCGTGGTCGGAGGTGGCGGGCTGGTGCAGCTGCCCGCCCTGGTGGTCGGCCTGCCCGGCGCGACGCCGGTGCAGATGCTGGCCACCAACAAGGTCGCCAGCGTCTGCGGCACCACGGTCAGCTCGGCGACGTACTACCGCCGCGTCGGACCGGATCCGCGGACCTTCCTGCCGCTGATGGCGCTGGCCTTCACCGGCGCGATCGGGGGAGCGGTGGCGGCGACGCACATCCCGAAGGCGGCGTTCAACCCGATCATCCTGGTGGTGCTCGTCGTGGTCGGCGGCTACGTGCTCCTCAAGCCGCAGCTGGGGGAGGAGACCCGGCTCCGGTTCGCCGGCCACCGCCACACCGCCGCGGCGATGGTCACCGGTCTGGTGATCGGCTTCTACGACGGTGCCCTGGGCCCGGGCACGGGCTCCTTCCTCGTCTTCACGCTCGTCGGCCTGCTCGGCTACGGGTTCCTCGAGGCCTCGGCGAAGGCCCGGCTGGCGAACTGGGCCACGAACATCGCGGCGCTGTGCGTCTTCGTGCCGCACGGCGACGTGCTCTGGCAGGTCGGCCTGCCGATGGGGGTGGCGAACCTGCTCGGCGGCTACCTCGGAGCGCGTACGGCGGTCGCCCGCGGTGCCCCGTTCATCCGGATCTTCTTCATGCTCGTCGTCGCCGCGTTCATCGTCCGCATCGGCGGCGAGGTCGCCGGCTGGTGGGGCTGAGGCGTCAGCTGGTGATGTCCTTGCGGCCGAACCGCGCCCACGCCGCCAGCCAGAACACGACCGCGTAGCCGAGGGCGAGCCACAGCCCGTCGACCATCTGCGACCAGCTCACCGGGTCGCGCAGCAGGTCGGCGTAGGCCATCCAGTAGTGGGTGATCAGGTAGGGGTGCAGCCAGCTGATCTGCGGCACCGTGTCGGCGATGTAACAGGCCGTGCTGAAGATGACCGTCGCGATCATCGCGCCGATCGGCTGCTCGGTGAGGGTGGAGAAGAACAGCCCGACGGCGCCGAGCGCGGCCAGCCCGAGCCCGACGTACACGGTGGCGCCCAGCACGCGGAGCAGGCCGTCGGCGAAGCCGGCCGTGCTGCCCGACAGCAGCACCACGTCGCCGCCGCCGAAGAGCAGCAGCCCCATCACGATGCCGGTCACGCTGACCAGGAACGCCGCGACGAGCGCACTGAGGACGATGGCGGCGTACTTCACGGCGAGCAGTCGGGTGCGGGCGACGGGGACGGTGAGCAGGTAGCGCAGCGTGCCGGTGTTGGCCTCGCCCGCGACGGCGTCGCCGGCGATCGCCGCGATCGCGATCGGCAGGAACAGCCCGAGCTCGATGGTGAGGGCGGCCAGGGCCAGGAAGAGGCCGTTCTGCGTGATCGAGGAGAAGAAGTCGGGGGCGTCCTGACCGGGCCGGGAGGCGGAGGTCTTGATCGCGATCGAGATCAGGATCGGCACTGCCGCGAGCACGGCCAGGCCGACCTGGTTGCGGCGACGACCGAAGACCAGCCGCAGCTCGGAGCGGTAGAACCGCGTCGAGACGGTACGACGACGGGGCGGGGCGATCACCGTGCTCTCAGCCGCTGACATCGAAGCCCTCCCCGGTCAGTGCCACGAAGGTGTCCTCCAGCGAGGGCCGGGCGACCCGGAAGCCGGTGACGGCCAGGCCGGCGTGCACGCAGGCGGCGACGACCTTCTCCGGCGGAACCGTGCCGAGCTCGCCGAGCGCCGCCCCGTGCACAACGCGGACCTCGGTCAGCCCAAGCTCGGTGAGGATTCGGCCGGCGGCATCGGGGCGGTCCACCTCGATCCGGGCGACCGGCCTGCTGTCGCTCCCGATCGCACTGACCGGCCCCTGCGCGACCAGCCGGCCCTGGTGCATCACGCCGACGTGGGTGCAGACCTGCTCGACCTCGCTGAGCAGGTGGCTGGAGACCAGCACGGTGGTGCCGTCGTCGGCCAGCGAGGACACCAGGTGGCGCACCTCTCGGGTGCCCTGCGGGTCCAGGCCGTTGGTCGGCTCGTCGAGCACGAGCAGCCGCTTCGGGGTCAGCAGTGCCGCGGCGATCGCCAGCCGCTGCCGCATGCCCAGGGAGTAGGCCCGGTACCGCTTGTCGGCGGCGGCCAGGAGCCCGACCCGCTCGAGGGCGCCGTCGATCCGGGTCGCGGACGTGCGCGGGTCCGCCGTACGGTCCGCGGCGTCGAGGCGGCGCAGGTTGGCCCGCCCGGAGAGGTAGAGGTGGAAGGCCGGGCCCTCGACGAGGGCACCGACGAGCGGCAGCGTGTCACCGATCCGCTCCAGCGGGGCGCCGAGCAGGGTCAGCGTGCCCGACGTCGGTGTGATCAGCCCCAGCAGCATCCGGATCGTGGTCGTCTTGCCCGAGCCGTTGGGGCCGAGGAAGCCGTAGACCGCGCCGGGCGGCACCGCCAGGTCGATGCCGTCGACGGCGAGCTGGTGGCCGAACCGCTTGCTGAGCCCGGTGGTGCTGACCGCGGCGCCCGCCGTCGCGGCGCCCCCCTGCCTCACTTGGCCTCCAGGGCGGAGTAGAGCGCCGAGGGCGGCACCGCGCCCGCCGCCACCTGGCCCGAGTCGGTCAGCAGCACCGAGAAGAGGCTGCCCTGCAGCAGGCGGCCGGATCCCCAGGACCCGTGCACCTGCGGCAGCGTCTTCAGGATCGCGCCGAGCTGACCGCCCTGCCCGTCCTGACCGGACATGTCGGCCGGTGCCCGCGTGACCACGACCGTGTCCCAGCCGGAGCCGACGACACGGGGTGCCTGCCCGGTGGTCGGCATCATCGGGTGGGCGTGGAGCCGCTGGAGCGTCCCCGGCTTCATGGCGTGACCCGTCCCCGGGCCCAGGTCGGAGTGCATCCCGGGGCGCAGGCCGGGGGCGAGCAGGCCGCCGAACAGGGGGCCGGTCTGCTGGGTGACCTTGGTGCCCGCAGGCGGGTTGAACCGGAAGACCGAGGACGACGGCGCCGTCGGGTCGAAGGAGGTGTACCCGACGTCGAAGGCGGGCTTGCCCGCACCGCGCGGGAAGACCTGCACGCGCAGCGGCAGGTGGGTCGCGGTGTCGATGGCGATGCGCACGGAGCCGACCAGCGTCGCGCTGCTGCGCGGAGTGATGAGCAGCTGCCAGGCCGGGCGGGAGGCCACGGTGGTGTTGGGACCGGTGGTCACCTTTGTCGTCGGGTCGACCTTGCTCAGCAGCATCCGGGCGGCGCCCTGGGGCGTCATCTCCCGCATCGGGCCGCGGGCGTGCTCGCCCGCGGACGGCGCTCCGGCCGGCCCGGCCTGGTCGGGCAGCACCCGGTGGCTGGCGGTCTTCGACGAGCTCGACCACACCCAGAGGTCCTGGCCGTTGCGGATGATGTCGGACTCGCCCATCTGGCCCAGCACGGCGAGGCGGACGTGCCGCGGTCCGTCGTACCAGACCCGCAGCGTGTGCGAGCCGGAGATCAGCGACTGCAGGCTGGAGCTGTTGGTGTCACTCCCCATCCCGGGCAGCTCGGGGAGCCCGAGGTTGCTGTCCTGCACGACCGTGCCGGACAGCCCGTTGACGTGGGCCTGGGCGACGTCGGCGAGCAGCCGGTCGACCGGCGGCGGCGCCGGGGCGCGGTGCCCGGCCGCGGCGATCGCGGCCACGGCGGAGCCGCCACCGACGAAGACGATGAGGGCCAGGATCGGGAGCAGCCAGCGTGCGGCCGGCAGCCTGCGGAGCTCGGTCATGGGTCCATGGTGCGTCGGTCGTGCTGTGAAACGCCTGAGAACCTGTGACCGTCCACAGCAGCCGCGTGCCATCGTGAGCGCATGCGACTGCTCCTGGTCGAGGACGAGGCCCGCCTGGCCGGGGCGTTGCGGCGCGGGTTGTCGGCCGAGGGGTTCCAGGTGGACGTCGCCGCGGACGGGGCCACCGGTCTGGACGCGGCCCGGGACGGTGGCTACGACGCGGTGCTGCTCGACGTGATGCTGCCCCGGATGTCCGGCTACGACGTGGTCCGCCGGCTCCGGGAGGAGGACAACTGGGTGCCGGTGATGATGCTCTCGGCCAAGGACGGTCCGCACGACCAGGCCGACGGGCTCGACTACGGCGCCGACGACTACCTCACCAAGCCGTTCTCCTACGTGGTGCTGCTGGCCCGGCTGCGGGCGATGCTGCGGCGCGGCGGCGAGGCCCGTCCGGTCGTGCTCCGGGCCGGGGACGTCGCGCTGGACCCCGCCACCCGGGAGGTGACCCTGGCCGGGCAGCCGGTGGGGCTGACCCCGCGGGAGTACGCCGTGCTGGAGTACCTGCTCCGCCACCCCGACCGGGTGGTGACCAAGCTGGAGCTGCTCGACCACGTGTGGGACGTCGACGCCGAGGACCCCAACCTGGTCGAGGTCTACGTGGGGTACCTCCGGCGCAAGCTGGGCCGCGACACGGTGCGCACGGTGCGAGGCGCGGGCTACCGGATCGGCGGCTGAGCGCCGGTGCGGAGGCTGTCGCTGCGCGGCCGGCTGATGACGATCGGTGTGCTCGGCCTCGCCGTCGCGCTCGGGCTCGGTGGCGCGGTGCTGTACGGCGCGCTGCGGGTGGCCGGCGTACGCACCCTCGACCGGAGTGCTGCCGCGACCGCCCGGGACGTGGTCGCGCTGGTCCGCAGTGACCGGCTGCCCGACCCGATCCCGGCGACGGGTGCGCAGATCGTGCAGGTCGTGGACCGGCGCGGGCGGGTGGTCAGCGCCTCGCCGAACGCCGACCGCCTGACCGCCATGCTCACGCTCGGGGAGGTGCAGCGGGCACTGCGCTCGCCCGTGGAGGTCTCCGGGTCTCGTGACGGGCTGTCCTCACGGCTGCGGGTGAGCGCCACCACGGCGCCGCACGGCGAGGTGGTGCTCGTCGCCCAGCAGCTGGACCAGATCCAGCGGGGCACCCGGGCGCTGGCGACGGCGCTGCTGGTCACCTACCCCGTGCTCCTGCTGGTGCTCGCGCTGATCGCCTGGCGGGTGATCGGCGCGACGCTGCGGCCGGTGGAGGCGCTGCGTGCCGGTGCCGAGCGGATCTCCGGCTCCGGGCACGAGGAGCGGCTGCCGGTGCCTGCGACGGAGGACGAGATCGGCGCGCTGGCCCGCACGCTGAACTCGATGCTCGACCGGCTGGCCGCCGCCCGGGAGCGGCAGCGCGCCTTCCTCGCCGACGTGGCCCACGAGCTGCGCAGCCCGCTGGCCTCGATCCGCACCCAGCTCGAGGTCGCCCAGCAGCTCGGGGAGGGCGGCGAGCTGGTCGACGGAGTGCACGCCGAGGCGGTGCGGATGTCCACCCTGGTCGACGACCTGCTGGTCCTCGCGAGGCTCGATGCCGACAGCGCGCCACCGTCGCCGGCGGCCCCGGTCGACGTGGCCGCGGTGCTGGCCGGCGTCGCCGGGAGGTACGCCGATCCCCGGCTCTCCGTGCGCGCGCCGGAGGCGGCCGGACTGGAGGTGCTGGGCAACCCCGACGAGCTCGCCCGGGTGCTCGGCAACCTCGTGGACAACGCCCTGCGGCACGCGGCGCAGCTGGTGCAGGTCACGGCCGAGCGTCGCGGAGCCCGGGTCGCACTGCTCGTGGACGACGACGGGCCCGGCGTACCCCCCGACGCGCGGGAGCGGGTGCTGGAGCGCTTCACCCGGCTCGACGAGGCGCGCGACCGCGACGCCGGCGGCAGCGGGCTGGGCCTGGCCATCGTCGCGGAGCTCGTCGAGCGCCGCGGGGGCCGGATCACGCTGCTCGAAGCGCCCCTCGGCGGGCTGCGCGCCGAGGTGCTGCTGCCGGTGCCGTGAGGCCAGGCGGTAGGTTCGCCAGCGATGTCGCTGCGCCTGATCACCCCGGACACCGCCGCCGACGCCGAGCGGCTCAGCAGGCTGCGCCGGATGAAGGGCGTGGCCCTGGGCCTGCTGGCGCTCGCCGCAGCGGTCTACCTGCTCACCCTCGGGCAGCACGGCTTCCTCGGTTTCGTCAACGCCGGCGCCGAGGCCTCCATGGTCGGCGCGATGGCCGACTGGTTCGCCGTGACCGCGTTGTTCCGCCACCCGCTCGGGCTGCCGATCCCGCACACCGCGCTGGTGCCGAAGCGCAAGGACGACTTCGGGGAGTCGCTGGAGGCCTTCTTCGCCGAGAACTTCCTGCAGGAGCAGGTGGTGCGCGAACGCCTGGCCGCCTCCGACGTGGTGCGCCGGCTGGGCAGCTGGCTCGCGGAGCCCGACAACGCCCGACGCGTGGTCGCCGAGGGGTCGGCGCTGGCGATGGCCGGGCTGCGCCGCGTCCGCGACGAGGACGTGGCCGCCCTGGTCCAGGACGTCGTCGTGCCCCGCTTCATCGACGAGCCGCTGAGCCCGGCGGCGGGCGGCCTGCTGGCCGAGATCGTCGCCGACGACGCCCACCACGGCCTCGTCGACCTCGCCCTGGGCGAGATGCACCGGTGGCTGGTCGACAACGAGGACACCTTCCTCGAGGTGCTCGGGGAACGCGCGCCGTGGTGGGCGCCACCGCGGCTCAACGAGGTGATCACCGCGCGGGTGCACCGCGAGGTGGTCCGCTGGGTCGCCGAGGTCCGCGACGACCCCCGCCACCACGTCCGCGAGGCGTTCGACAGCTTCCTGAGCCAGCTCGCCGACGACCTGCTGCACGACCCGGCCACCCAGGAGCGCGCCGAGGCACTCAAGCGGCGGGTGCTCTCTCACCCGCAGGTGGGCGCCACCGCCGTCTCGCTGTGGACCGCCTTCCAGCGGGCGCTCTCCGAGGCCCTCGCCGACCCCGACGGCCCGCTGCGCGAGCGTGCCGCGGTGGAGCTGGCGATGCTCGGCAAGCAGGCGGCCGAGGAACCGCAGCTGCGCGGGCGGCTGGAGACCTGGGCGAGCGACGTCGCGGTCTTCGTCGTGGACCGGTACGGCGACGAGCTCACCGCCGTCATCACGCACACCATCGCCCGGTGGGACGGCCGCGAGGCGGCGCGCAAGATCGAGCTGCACGTCGGGCGCGACCTGCAGTTCATCCGGATCAACGGCACGGTCGTCGGCGGGCTCGTCGGGCTGGTCATCCACGCAGTGACGCTGCTGGTGCGCTGAGCGGCCCGGCCGTGCGTGCGACGATGACGGGCGTGGACGTCGTACTGATCCGTGACGAGTCGATCCGGCTCGGACAGTTCCTGAAGCTCGCCAACCTGGTGGAGTCGGGGTCCGACGCCAAGCCCCTGCTCGCCGACGGGCTGGTCACCGTCAACGGCGAGGTCGAGACGCGCCACGGCCGGCAGCTCGTCAAGGGTGACGTGGTCGTCCTGGCCGGCATGTCCGCCCAGGTCGGCTGACCCCCGGGGTCGTGTGCCCAGCTGGTCGCCGGAGCGGCCACCTGAGCACACGACCCGGGCGGCGTCAGCCGTGGTGCACGCGGGGCCGCGGGTGGATGTAGAGGTCCTGGCGGTCCCGCCGCGAGACCTCCCGATGGGCCGGCAGCGGCAGCTCGTAGCGCACCGGCATCGCGTGGTCGGCCAGCTGCCGGTCGGCGTTGTAGACCCGCGAGAACTTCCAGAGCATCCGGGCGAAGTTGGTCTGCCCGTGGGCCAGGTGCCGGGCCAGCACCCGGGTGGTCTTCAGCAGCGCCACGGGCCCGAGGTGCTTGCGGTTGATCACCGCCTGGGTGCGCACGAGCTCTCGGTAGAACTCGGGCAGCGGGAGCGTCGTGGGCAGCACCGCGTGCTGGATGTCGAAGAGCCGGTAGTCGAGGGTGGTGAGCTTGCGCGACTCGGTGTGCCAGATCTCGGTGCCCGGGTACGGCGTCATCACCGTCAGGTGCACGATCTCCGGCACCGAGAGCGCCCATTCGCGCACCAGCCGGAACTGCTCGCGGTCCCACCTCGGGTCGACGATCAGGTTGATCGCCACGGTCAGGCCGATCCGGCGGGCGACCTCCAGGGCCTTGACGTTCTCGTCGGGGCTGACCCGCTTGCGGAAGAGGTCGAGCCCCTCGGCGTCGAGCGCCTCCATGCCGAGGAACATGTAGTTCAGCCCGAGGCGGCGCCAGCGCTCGAAGACCTCGGTGTGGCGCAGCAGCACGTCGGCCCGGGTCTCGAGGTAGTACTGCTTGCGGATGCCACGCCGCTCGAGCTCCGCGGCGATCGCGTCGCCGTGCTCGGGCTTGATGAAGGCGACGTCGTCGACGAGGAAGACCCCCGGCTCGCGGATCGCGGCGATGTCGTCGGCGGCCGCCTGCGCTGACATCTTGCGGTAGCTGCGGCCGTAGAACGTCCAGGCGGAGCAGAAGGAGCAGTCCCAGGGACAGCCCCGGGTCAGCTCCACCGACGCGGCCGGGTCCAGCACGCCGATGAAGTACTTGTTGCGCCGCGCCAACAGGTCCCGGGCCGGAAGCGGCCGGTCGATCGAGTCCAGCAGCTGCGGCATCGGACCACTGCCGTCGAGCGTCACCGCGCCGGGAGCCTCGGCCGCGGCGCCGTCGGGCACCCTGGCCAGCAGCGCCGGCGCGCCGACCTCGCCCTCGCCCCGCACCACCGCGTCGATCGCGCCGTCGGCCTGGGCGAGCACGTGCGGCCCGATGAACGACACCGAGTGGCCGCCGACGAAGACGTAGGTCTCCGGCCGCCGGGCCTTGACCTGCCTGGCGAGGTCGATCACCTCGGGCACGTTGGCCAGGTAGTTCAGCCCGAAGCCGACCGCCTCCGGCGCGAAGGCGGCCACCTCGGCTGCGAGCTCGTCGTGGCTGTGGGTCTGCAGGTCGATGATCCGCACGTCGTGCCCGGCCTCGCGCACGGCTGCGGCCACCCGTTCGAGGCCGAGCGGCTCCAGTCGCAGGAACAGCTCCGAGTAGAGCAGGGCGCTCGGGTGGACGAGCAGGACGCGCACGCTTCCCCCTCCGGTCGACGACGGCGGATGCGTCGCCGTACCCGAAGGTGGCCGGACTCACACGACCGGACTCACACGACCGGACTCACACGACCGGCTTCAGCCGACCGGGTTCGGCGGGCGGGCTCACCCGGCCGGGGTCAGCGCACGTCGAGCAGGTCGACCACGAAGATCAGCGTCTCACCGGGCTTGATCACTCCGCCGGCGCCGCGGTCGCCGTAGCCGAGGTGCGGCGGGATGACCAGCCGGCGGCGGCCACCGACCTTCATGCCCTGCACGCCCTGGTCCCAGCCGCTGATCACCTGGCCGACGCCGAGGCGGAAGTCCAGCGGTGCGCCGCGGTTGTACGACGCGTCGAACTCCTCGCCGGTGGAGTGCGCGACCCCCACGTAGTGCACCGAGACGGTCCGGCCGGCGGTCGCCTCGGCGCCGTCGCCCTCGGTGATGTCGGTGACCTCCAGGTCGCTCGGCGGCGGCCCCTCGGGGAAGTCGATCTCGGGCTTCTCGGCAGTCATGCACTGGCTCCTTCGTCGGGGAGCCGCCCACGATAGCCGTCCGTGGGCGGGCGACCCGCCGGCCGTCCCGAGGGCGGCCGGCAGCCCCCGGGGTCAGCGGCCGAAGCCGGGCTCAGGTCTGGCGGACGTAGTGGTCGAGCTGGTCGCGCTCGAACTCGACCTGGTCGATGTGGGCCTTGACCACGTCGCCGATGCTGACGATGCCGACCAGCCGGCCCGCGTCCACCACGGGGACGTGCCGGAAGCGGCGCTCGGTCATCACCGACCGGACCGCGTCCAGCGGGTCGTCCGGGGCGGCCGTGTGCACCTCGCTGGTCATGATCTCGCGCACCGAGCTGCCCAGCACCTCGTCGTGCCCGTCGAGGCGGCGTACGACGTCGCGCTCGCTGACGATCCCGACGGGGGTGCTGCCGTCGGCGCTCACCACGACAGCCCCGATGTTGTGCTCGGCAAGGAGCCTGAGCAGCTCGCGCACGGTGGCGTCGGGCGCGATCGTGACCACGTTCCTGACCTGCTTGCGTCCGATCACGTCGCTGATCTTCATGACCGACCTCCCCGGGATCTCGAGGGCCTATCACGAATGTAGTGCCGCCGCGGCCCGGCGCACAGCCTCGTGTCCGAGGGACGGGCAGCGCGTCAGAGGTCCTGGTCGTCGTCCGGCGCGGGCGGCCCCGAGCGCCGGTGTGCGGCGAGGTCGTGCACCGACCCGCCGGCGTGGGGCGTCGGCTCGTCGGGCAGCGCGCCGAGGAAGGCGAGCGCCTGGTCGTGCAGCTTGCCGTTGCTGGCGAGCGCGTTGTCGCCGACCGGGCCGGGCTCGCCCTCCAGCGAGGTGAAGATGCCGCCGGCCTCACGGACGATGACGTCGAGGGCGGCCATGTCGTGCAGCTGGAGCTCGGGCTCCGCGGCGATGTCGACGGCCCCCTCGGCGACGAGCATGTAGGACCAGAAGTCGCCGTACGCCCGGGTGCGCCAGCACCGCCGGGAGAGCGCCAGGAAGTCCTCGAGCCGCTCGCGCTCCTCCCAGCCCCCGAGGGAGGAGTAGGAGAAGGAGGCGTCCTCGAGGCGTGAGACGTCGGAGACCTGGCAGGGGGCCGCGCGCAGCAACGACTTCCCCGTCCACGCGCCACCGTCCTTCATCGCCCACCAGCGCCGGTTGAGCTGCGGGGCGGAGACGACCCCGACGACCACCTCGTCGTCGACCATCAGCCCGATCAGCGTGGCCCAGACCGGCACGCCGCGCACGAAGTTCTTGGTGCCGTCGATGGGGTCGACCACCCAGCGACGCTGGCTGTGGCCGGTGGCGCCCTGCTCCTCGCCGATGACCGCGTCACGGGGGCGGGCCCGGGACAGCGTGCGACGGATGCCCTCCTCGACCGCGTTGTCGGCGTCGGTGACCGGTGTCAGGTCCGGCTTGGTCATCACGTGCAGGTCGAGGGCCTTGAAGCGCGACGTCGTGGTCGAGTCGGCGTCGTCGGCGAGCACGTGCGCCAGCCTCAGGTCGTCGGTGTAGTCGGACGGCATGCGCATTAGGTTATGGCCCCGGTTCCTCGCGGCTGGCGAGCAGCCGCCGGAAGGACTGCACGCGGTCGACCTGCTCCGGAGGCGCCTCGTCGAGACCGCACTCCGGCTCGTCGGCGCCGTGGCTGCAGCCCCGTGGGCACTTCGCGGTCAGGTCGTGCAGGTCGGGGAAGGCGCCGATGAGGTGGTCCGGGTCGACGTGTGCCAGTCCGAAGGAGCGGATGCCCGGGGTGTCGATGATCCAGCCGTCCCCGGCCAGGGCCAGCATCACCGCGCTGGTCGAGGTGTGCCGGCCCCGGCCGGTCACCAGGTTGACGTCGCCGGTCTCGCGTCCGGCGTCGGGGACGAGGGCGTTGACCAGGGTGGACTTGCCGACGCCGCTGTGCCCCAGCAGCACGCTGACCCGGCCGGTCAGCCGCCCGCGCAGCTCGCCGAGCTCGGGCGGCTGCCCCGGACGGATGGCGGTCACCACGTGCGGCACGCCGAGAGGGCGGTAGGTGGCCAGCAGCGTCTCGGGATCGGCGAGGTCGGCCTTGGTGAGGCACAGCAGCGGCTCCATGCCTGCGTCGTACGCCGCCACCAGCGCCCGGTCGATCAGCCGCGGCCGCGGTTCGGGATCGGCCAGCGCGGTCACGATCACCAGCTGGTCGGCGTTCGCGACGATGACCCGCTCGACCGGGTCGTCGTCGTCGGCGGTGCGGCGCAGCACCGTGGTGCGCGCGTGGACCTCGACGATGCGCGCCAGGCTGCCTTCGGTGCCGCTCGTGTCCCCGACGAGCCGGACCCGGTCGCCGACGACCACGCCCTTGCGGCCCAGCGGTCGGGACTTCATCGCCACGACCGGCACCTCCGGGTCGTCCAGCCGGCAGGTGTAGCGGCCGCGGTCCACGGCCACCACCACCGCGTCGACCGCGTCGGCGTGCGCCGGCCGCTCCTTGGTGCGCGGCCGGGACCGCCGGCCCGGACGCTCGTAGCTCTCCGGGTCGTGCTCGTCGTAGCGGCCGCTCATCTAGCCGAAGAGCCCCGCCCACGCGTCGGCGAAGCCCGGGAAGGTCTTGCCGGTGGTGGCGACGTCCTCCACCTCGACGCCGGGGACGGCCGAGCCGACGATGACCCCGGCATGGGCCATCCGGTGGTCGGCATAGGTGTGGAACGGCCCTCCGTGCAGGGGTGCGGGGCGGATGTCGAGGCCGTCGCGGTGCTCGGTGACGTCGGCGCCCAGGCCGCGCAGCTCGGTGGCCAGCGCCGCGAGGCGATCGGTCTCGTGGCCGCGGATGTGTGCGATGCCGCGCAGGCGCGAGGGCGTCTCGGCCAGGGCGCAGAGGGCGGCCAGCGCGGGCACGAGCTCGCCGACGTCGTGCAGGTCCGCGTCGAGGCCGGTGATGGTGCCGCTGCCGCGCACGGTGAGCGCATCGTCGTCGAGCTGCACCTCCGCGCCCATCCGGGCGAGCAGGTCGCGCAAGGAGTCACCGGCCTGGGTCGTGCTCCGCGGCCAGCCGGGCACGGTCACCTCTCCCTTGCTGGTCAGGGCCAGCATCAGGAACGGCGCGGCGTTGGAGAGATCCGGCTCGATGCTGGTGTCGACCGGCCGGATCCGTCCCGGCAGCACCCGCCAGCGGTCGGCCTCGCTGTCGTCCACCTCGACGCCGTGACGACGCAGGCAGGCGACGGTCATCGCGATGTGCGGGAGGGAGGGGACCGGCCCGCCCTCGTGGCGGACATCGACCCCCTCGTCGTAGCGCGCACCTGCGAGCAGCAGCGCGGAGACGAACTGGCTGGAGGCCGAGGCGTCGATGGTGACCGGGCCGCCACGGACCAGGCCGGTGCCGTGCACGGTGAAGGGCAGCGTGCCCCGGCGCTCGTCGTCGACGGACACACCGAGGTCACGCAGAGCGGTGATCACCTCGGCCATCGGCCGCGTGCGCGCATGCGGGTCTCCGTCGAAGCGCACCGCGCCGCGGGCGAGCGCCGCGACGGGAGGCACGAACCGCATCACCGTGCCGGCGAGTCCGCAGTCGACGTCGACGTCGCCGGTGAGCGGAGCCGGGGTGACGGACCAGTCGTCGCCGGCGGTGTCGACGGTCGAGCCCAGGGCAGTCAGCGCCGCGGCCATCAG
Organism: Marmoricola sp.; assembly: GCA_036518175.1. Taxonomy (GTDB): domain Bacteria; phylum Actinomycetota; class Actinomycetes; order Propionibacteriales; family Nocardioidaceae; genus Marmoricola. The sequence goes on along the minus strand of DATDNR010000158.1, from coordinate 6,191 downwards.
CTCGGTGTCGCGCGAGCGGAGCGCCCGGCGTACGACGGACGGCCCGTCGGCCAGTGCGGCGAGCACGAGGGCGCGGTTGGTCAGCGACTTCGACCCGGGCAGGCGCACCTGGGCCCGCACCGGGGCAGCAGCCACCGGCGCGGGCCAGAACGATGCCCGAGAGGTCGTCGAGGCGCGGCTCACCCGGGAAGGCTACCGAGCCGGGGCACCGCCACGGCCCGGCGCGTCAGGCGACGGACTTGGCGGCGAGCTTGCCCTGCAGACGTGCCTGCTTCCGCATCTTGCGCGCGGAGCGGCGCGCGTCGGTGGCCGCGTGCTTCGCGCGCCAGGCGATACCGGGCCTGCCCTCGGTGTCGCCCGCGGCGATGATCAGCCCACCGAGCATCGAGACGTTCTTGAAGAAGTGGAGCTTCTGCTGCTGGCGCGCGGCCTGGTCGTGCTCCTCCCAGAAGAGGTGACCGGCCGCGGTGGTCGGCACCAGGCTCGCGGCGAGCACCGCGGCGGAGAGGCGCGGCATCCTGCCGGTCGCGAGACCCGCGGCGCCGACGAGCTGCGCGACGGCGTTCAGGCGCACCAGCGACTTCGGATCGGTCGGCATCGGGACGGTGCCGGAGACCTTGTCGAGAGTGGGCGCCAGCCGGTCGGTCACCTTCTTGGCACGCTGTGCGTGGACCTCGGCGTTCTTGAGGGCGTTGATCCCGCCCACCACGAACATCGACGCGAGCATCGGGCGGGCGATCATCCGGGTGACAGTCATGCCTCCCTCATACCCGATGCTCTGTGCGTGAATCCCGGGCCGCCCGGTGGGTGACTCAGTCGCAGGCTCCGTGCCTGGAGTCGCAGGCGTAGCTGTTGTTGCTCGGGTCCGGATCGCGGTAACCGGCGGCCGGACCGACGTGCATCTTCAGGTGCAGCCCCTGCAACGGGTGGACGATCGTGAGCACCACCGTGCCGGACGACACCGTGCAGGTCAACCTGCGATCGTCATCCGGGGTACAGCTCCAGCCGGGCGGTGTCGCGGCCAGCTTGGCCAGGCCGTTGGCCTCGATGACCAGGCGGGCGCTGCTGCCTTCGGGCACGCCCTCCACGTCCGCGGTCACGGCGCTGGCCGCCCGGGGCATCGAGGTGACGTGCGCCGACAGGGAGACGTCGGCGGTGGTCACCGGAGGGGACGAGGGCGGGGACGGTGGTGCCGGCGGTGTGGACGGTGGTTTCGACGGCGGCTTCGGGGCCGGCGGCTTGGGTGCCGGTGGCTTAGAGGTGGGCGGCGTCGACGGGCCGGGCTGGCCACCGCCGGTGGTGGGTTGCTGCGGCCCCTGCGGTGCCGGCCCGGACTGGGTCGGCTGGGACGACGGGGCGGTCACGGTGCCGGGCCCCGGGCCGGTGCCGGCCGGGCCCCGGGTCGTGGCGCCGATGGTGGACTGCAACGGCTGCGCGGGACCGAGCTGCCGGGAGGCGGGGCCGGTGGGGCCGTTCGACGTGCCGCTCGGTGAGGGCTGCCCCGTCGACGCGTGCGTGCGCGACGGCTGGTGCGGGGAGGCTGAGGACTGCTGCGAGACCTCCGGGTGCGACAGCGCGAGCGTGCCCTCCTTCGGCTGGTGCTGCACGATCAGGACGCCGACGGTCGCGGCGCCGGCGACCCCGGCGGCGGCACCGACCGCGATGGCCGTCTGGCTGTTGGCGACGATCGCGTCGCGGGCGCGGCCCACGAGCGCGCCGAGGCCGGCCAGCAGTCCGGCGCCCGCCGTCGTACCGGACAGGTAGGCCGCGGCGGCCCCACCGAGCACCAGGGGGCCGATGAGCGCGGCCAGCGAGCTGTTGACCTCGGCCAGCTCCAGGTAGATCGCGGTGCACCGGCGGCACTCGTCGAGGTGCCGCTCGACCTTGTCCTGGTCGCGGCGGGACAGGCCGTTGCGGACATAGGCGCCCAGCTTGTCGTGCGTCCACCGGCAGTTCTCGCCCACCAGGTCGGCGGTGTGCATCTGCAGGAAGGCCTGCCGCAGCCCCTCCCGGGCTCGGTAGGCGAGGGCCGAGACCGAGTTGGCGCTCATGCCGAGCAGGGGGGCGATGTCCGCGGGCTTCTGGCCCTCGACCTCGAGGTGCCACAGCACCATCTGCCAGCGTTCGGGCAGCGACGCGAACGCGCGCGCCGCCGCTCCGCCCTCGAAGCCCGCGACCACGGTGTCGTGGAAGGGCACGCCCGGGTCGTAGGGCTCCAGGTCGTCGGTCGGCGTCGCGCGGCGGGTGCTGCGGATCCGGTCGACGTGCAGCCGGCGTACGGCGGTCAGCAGGTAGGCGCGGAAGGCGATGTCGGGACCGCCACCGCCGAGCAGCACGTGGAGCACCTTGGTGAACGCCTCGGAGACGAGGTCGTCGGCATCGGCAGGGCCGGTCAGCATGCGCGCGAGCCGGGTCGCAGCGTCGATGTGGCGTGAGAAGAGCTCGCCGTAGGCGTCGACGTCCCCGCCGCGAACCCGGGAGATCAGCTCCGCGTCGTTCGCGCCGCCCTGTAGAGGCTCCGCATCGGTCATGACCCGGCCATCGTGAGGTGGATGCTCCAGCGCACGTCAATGTACCCGCGACGGCGGCCTCGGGGCAGGTCAACGCAGACATTCGGGAAACGCTCGGACGGGCGGCCCAGACCAGCGCAAATCGCCGGGAAAAAGTCCTCCGAACCGCGTCATGGGGCCGCGGCGGCGCCGTTTCATCGGCGGACGTGGCGCTGTGGAGGGCTCGACGTCCCGGAAGGAGACGGTGGTGGGCATCTTCGCGACCTTGACGCGCAGAGCCGGCTCCACCGACCCCAGGCGAGGCAGGGAGCTGCCCGCGGAGGTCCTGCAGGGGTTGCCAGGACGCTTCGTGGCAGTGGGGGAGGCCCTCGCCGGGGGTGGGGAGGTGGAGCCGGCCTGCGCCCAGGTCGGTCGTGAGCTGGCCCGCGACGGTGTCGACCTGGGTGAGGCACTGGGCGGGCTGCGCGCCACGTGTGCGGCTGCGACCGGCTGCGCGCCGACGGTGGGGGCCGTCGAGGCGCTGGCGATGGCCTGGGGTGAGGAGACCCTGGGCTACGCCCACCAGATCTCCTGCGAGGACCCGTTGACGGGCCTCGCCAGCCTGGCGCACCTGCGCGCCCGGTTGTCCGAGGTCTACCGGGAGTGCGAGCAGCGGGGGGAGTCGGTGTCGGCCACGCACGCCGTGGTCGTCGTCGAGCTGCCGCTCCTGGCGGGGGTGGAGAACCGGGAGGGGCGCTTCGGGCGGGCGCTCTGGCTGGTCCGTGTCGCGGAGACGGTGCGGCTGGTCTTCCCGGGGAGCGAGACGATCTGCCAGGCCCGGGGGGCCCGGCTGATCGTGCTGGGCGAGCGCGGCGACCTGCTGGGACGCAAGGTGGTCGCGTTGACCGGCCTGCTGGAGGACCTCGGCGGACCTGGGCGGGGGGTCCAGGTCTGGATCGAGGGACTGCCACGGAGCAACGGGGCGGCCGCGTCGCTGCTCGACGAGCTGGCCCGCGCCTGACGGGCCGGCCGCGGCGGCGCGGCGTTCTACGCTTGCGAACGTGTGCGGCAGGTATGCGTCCAGCAGGCGACCCCAGGACCTCGTCGAGGAGTTCGAGATCCGCGGTGGTGAGGTCCCTGCGCTGGAGGCGGACTACAACGTCGCTCCCACCAAGCCGGTGTACGCAGTGGTGGAGCGGCCGGCCTCGGAGGAGCACCCCGAACCGGAGCGGCAGCTGCGGGTGGTGACCTGGGGGCTGGTGCCGTTCTGGGCCAAGGACCCCTCCGTCGGCAACCGGATGATCAACGCGCGGGTCGAGACGGTGGCCGAGAAGCCGGCCTACCGCCGCGCCTTCGAGCGGCGGCGCGCGATCCTCCCCGCCGACGGCTACTACGAGTGGTACGCCACCTCGCAGCTGACCAAGGCGGGCAAGCCGCGCAAGCAGCCCTACTTCATCCACCCGCGCGACGGCGGGGTGCTCGCGATGGCCGGGCTGTACGAGATCTGGCGCGACCCCACCAAGGACGACGACGACCCGGACCGCTTCCGCTGGACCTGCACGGTCATCACCGCCCGAGCCGAGGACTCGCTGGGCCACATCCACGACCGGATGCCGTTGATGCTGACCCCCGACAGGTACGACGCCTGGCTCGACCCGCGGACCTCCGACCGGGAGCAGCTCCTCGGCCTGCTGCAGCCTGCCGCCCCGGGTCTGCTGGAGGCCTACCCGGTCTCCACCCGGGTCTCGAACGTGCGCAACAACGGGCCCGACCTGGTCGAGCCGATCCCCGCGGAGGAGGAGGTCCGCTGATGCCCAACGAGCGGCTGGTGCCGACCCCGCACGGCGACGCCCGGATCGTCGCCCGCCGGGCCAAGCGCCCGCTCGCGACGCTGATCCTGACCCATGGGGCGGGCGGCGGCATCGACGCGCCGGACCTGGTCCGGCTGGCGCGCACCCTTCCGCAGCAGGACATCTCGGTCACGCTGGTGGAGATGCCCTGGCGGGTGGCCGGCAAGAAGATCGCGCCTGCCGGGCCCGTGCTCGACCAGTGCTACCGCGCGGCCCTGGACACGATGCGGATGCGCACCCCGCTGATCGTCGGCGGGCGCAGCGCCGGCGCCCGGTCGGCGGCGAGGATCGCCCGCTCGGTGGGCGCGCGCGGACTCCTCGCGCTCGCCTTCCCCCTGCACCCGCCGGGCAGGCCGGAGAGATCACGGCTGGCCGAGCTGGAGGGCGCCCGGGTCCGGACCCTCGTCGTCCAGGGCGAGAACGACCCCTTCGGCCGCCCCGAGGAGTTCCCCGGTGACCTGGAGCTGACCGCGGTGCCCTGCGCCGACCACGCCTTCAGGGTCGGCCGGTCCGCGCCCATCGGCCAGGCCGAGGCCCTCGACGTGATCCTCGAGGCGACGCTGGAGTGGATCGTGCGCGACGTGGTCGGGAATCGCAGCGGCTGAACCGTTGTTGTGCCTCCCGACCGCCCGGGCACAGGCCCCCGAAAGACGACAGGACAGGAGGCGCCGGTGCTGGTGCTCGACCGCCCCCTCACCGATCCCTTCGCCAGGTCCGGCTCAGCCAGCACCCCGATAGGCTGGCAGACGATGACACAGGACCACACCCCCGATCTCCCCGAGGAGCCGGCGCAGGGCGCCCCGGTCGACCTCGACACGGAGACTCCCGAGGAGCGCCAGCTGCGCTTCGAGCGCGACGCGCTGCCTTTCCTCGACCAGCTCTACTCCGCCGCGATGCGGATGACGCGCAACCCCAGCGACGCCGAGGACCTGGTCCAGGAGACCTTCGCCAAGGCCTACGCCTCCTTCCACCAGTTCAAGCCCGGCACCAACCTGAAGGCCTGGCTGTACCGAATCCTCACCAACACGTTCATCAACAGCTACCGCAAGAAGCAGCGCGAGCCGCAGCAGTCGATGGCCGAGGACGTCGAGGACTGGCAGCTGCACCGCGCCGAGTCGCACACCTCCAGCGGGCTGAAGTCCGCCGAGAGCGAGGCGCTGGAGCACCTGCCCGACTCCGACGTGAAGGAGGCCCTGCAGCGGCTTCCGGAGGACTTCCGGCTGGCGGTGTACCTCGCCGATGTCGAGGGCTTCCCCTACAAGGACATCGCGGAGATCATGGAGACGCCCATCGGCACGGTGATGTCACGTCTCCACCGGGGGCGCCGGCAGCTTCGGGAGATGCTGTCGAACTACGTGAGGGAGAACGATCTGCTGTCCTCGGGGGCAGGCCGGGACGGAGCGTCGTCATGAGCTGCGACAGAAGTGGGCACCACGGCCACGAGCACTCCGGCGACCACCCGGCCAAGGACTGCTCCGAGGTGCTCGACCGGGTCTTCTTCTTCCTCGACAACGAGCTCGACCAGGCCGACAGCGCCGACATCCAGCGCCACCTCGACGAGTGCGGTCCGTGCCTGGCGAAGTACGACCTCGAGCGCACCGTGAAGACCCTGGTCGCGCGGTCCTGCTCCGAGGTGGCTCCCGAAGGCCTGCGCCAGCGTGTGCTGATGTCGATCAAGCAGGTCTCGGTGCGGATCAGCACCCAGGAGTGATCGCGCCCCGCGGGGGCCGGGTCGGTGCCGATTTCGTCGTACCCGACCTCTTTTGAGACGATGTACGCCGCTCCGCGGACCGTTCGCGGACGAGGAACGGAGGACTGCCATGGGCAAGACCGGACGCAAGCGTCGCGCGCG
>DATDNR010000157.1:0-19548 GCA_036518175.1 Marmoricola sp. | reverse complement strand
GACCATGCACGGCTTCGCGCTGAACTGCGACGTCGACCTCGCGTGGTACGACCGGTTCGTGCCGTGCGGCATCTCCGACGCCGGTGTCACCTCGCTGTCGGCCGAGCTCGGCCGGGACGTCAGCGTGCCCGAGGTCGTGCCGATCGCCGAGCGCCACCTGCGCGAGATGCTGGCGTGGGCGCCGTACGACCCCACCCCCGACTACGACCCCCGGCCGGAGCCGGGGCGGGCGACCCGTGACCGGCGGGTGCCGGTGCTCAACCCGCTCGGCTGACCGGTTCGGGACCCCATCGGTCCCGGCGTAGAGTGGGCGGACGTGACGACCGCTCCTGCCCCCGAAGGCCGCAAGCTGCTCCGGCTCGAGGTCCGCAACGCCGAGACCCCCATCGAGCGCAAGCCGGAGTGGATCAAGACGCGGGCCAAGATGGGCCCCCAGTACCGCGAGCTGCAGGACCTGGTGAAGGGCGAGGGCCTGCACACCGTGTGCCAGGAGGCCGGCTGCCCCAACATCTTCGAGTGCTGGGAGGACCGCGAGGCCACCTTCCTCATCGGGGGTGACCAGTGCACCCGCCGCTGTGACTTCTGCCAGATCGACACCGGCAAGCCCGAGCCGCTGGACCGCGACGAGCCGCGCCGGGTCGCCGAGTCGGTGCAGACGATGGGCCTGCGCTACGCCACGATCACCGGCGTCGCCCGCGACGACCTGCCCGACGGCGGCGCCTGGCTGTACGCCGAGACCGTGCGCGCGATCCACGAGCTCAACCCCGACACCGGTGTGGAGAACCTGATCCCCGACTTCAACGGCAAGCCCGAGCTGCTGCGCGAGGTCTTCGAGTCCCGCCCGGAGGTGCTGGCCCACAACGTGGAGACCGTGCCGCGGATCTTCAAGCGGATCCGTCCGGGCTTCCGCTACCAGCGGTCGCTGGAAGTGCTGACCTGCGCGCGTGACTTCGGGCTGGTGACCAAGTCCAACCTGATCCTCGGCATGGGCGAGACCCGCGAGGAGGTCAGCCAGGCGCTGCAGGACCTGTACGACGCCGGCTGCGAGCTGGTGACCATCACCCAGTACCTGCGGCCGTCGCTGCGCCACCACCCGGTCGAGCGCTGGGTCAAGCCGGAGGAGTTCGTGGAGCTGCGCGAGGAGGCCGAGGAGATCGGCTTCGCCGGCGTGATGAGCGGGCCGCTGGTGCGGTCGTCGTACCGCGCGGGTCGGCTCTACCGCCAGGCCATGGAGGCGCGCGAGGGAGGCCCCCAGCAGGCCGCCCGGGCTGCCGCCGGCGTCTGAGACACTTGCTCCCGACCACCACCGAGGACCGCAGAGCACCGAGAAGGCAGCAGATGGCGAAGAAGGACCCCAGCAAGCCGAGCCGGATCAAGCAGATCCGGCAGAGCTACCAGATGACGCGCCAGGCCGATCCGACCATCGGGCGCGACCTGCTGATCTGGTTCCTCGGCGTCGGCGTGCTCGGGTTCCTGCTGATCTTCTTCGTCGTGCCGGGTGGCGGCGTGGTCTTCGGGATCATCTTCGGCATCCTGCTCGGCCTGCTCGCGGCGATGATCATCTTCGGTCGCCGGGCACAGCGCGCGGCGATCTCGCAGATCGAGGGCAAGCCCGGCGCGGCGGTCGCCACGCTGGGGATGCTGCGCCGCGGGTGGAACGTCAACCAGCAGCCGATCGCGTTCACCCGGCAGCAGGACATCGTCAGCCGGGTGGTCGGCCCGCCCGGGATCGTGCTCATCGGCGAAGGCAATCCCAACCGGCTCAAGCCGCTGCTGGCCTCCGAGCGCCGCAGGCACGAGCGGGTGGCCAGCGAGACCCCGATCCACGAGGTGATCGTCGGCAACGACCCCGGCCAGGTGCCGCTGAACCGGCTGATGAAGCACGTGACCAAGCTCGGCCGCGAGGTCAAGCCGGCGCAGATGACCGACATCCTGCAGCGGATCCGCGCCCTCGACGCCAACCGGTCGAACGTCCCGGTGCCCAAGGGCCCGATGCCGACCAGCATGAAGGGCCTGCGGCAGAACATGCGCGGTCGCTGACCCGCTCGCGGCGCCGACCTCAGCGGGTGGGCAGGCGATAGGCGGCTGCGTCGGTCGCCAGGTCGTGCAGGCCACGGCCGCTCTCGGGCTTGAAGATCAGCGGCGGCACCACCAGGCAGATCAGCAGGGTGCGCAGCAGCGCGGCGAGCAGGCTCAGCGGACGCCCGTCGGTGCGCCAGACCCGGATCCGCAGCAGCAGCTGGCCGAAGGAGGCGCCGGCCAGCGCGGTGCCGATGGTGGCCTCGACGAGGTAGACGCCCATGACGTACCAGCTCGACGCCGGGTCGTTGCTGTAGCGGGCGGGCCCGAGGATCAGGACGGTGACCAGCGCGGAGCCGAGCCAGTCCACGATCAGGGCGGCGATGCGGCGCGGCCACGACGCGTAGTCCGGCTGCGCCTGCGTCCCGGCTTGCTTCTCGACCATCGCGGGCAGCCTAGCGAGCGCCGCGCCGTGTGCCTTGGGCCGGGCTGCGTGTTACATGCCCGAAACAGGGCAGATACGGTCGAGAAACGCCTGGCACGTAGGTTGCCGGCAACTGTGGCGCAGCGTCGCCTCGCAGCCAGTACCTGCCGCACGGGTCGCCCCTGCGACCGAGGAGGATGAATGTTCAGCAACGCAGACGAGCTCCTGAAGTACGTCAAGGACGAGGGCGTCGAGATGGTCGACGTACGGTTCTGTGACCTGCCTGGGGTGATGCAGCACTTCACCGTGCCGGTCTCCTCCTTCGACCAGTCGGTCTTCGACGACGGGCTGAACTTCGACGGCTCCTCGATCCGCGGCTTCCAGGCGATCCACGAGTCCGACATGTCGCTCTTCCCGGACCCGACCACCGCCTTCATCGACCCGTTCCGCACCGCCAAGACGCTGGTGGTCAACTTCTTCATCCACGACCCCCTGACCGGTGAGGCCTACTCCCGCGACCCGCGCAACATCGCCCGCAAGGCGCAGGCCTACCTGAAGAGCACCGGGATCGGCGACACCGCCTACTTCGCCCCCGAGGCGGAGTTCTACGTCTTCGACTCGGCCCGCTTCGAGACCAAGCAGAACGCCGGCTACTACCACATCGACTCCGAGGCCGGCGCCTGGAACACCGGCGCCGAGGGCGACAACCGTGGCTACAAGGTCAAGTACAAGGGCGGCTACTTCCCCGTCGCTCCGGTCGACCACTTCGGCGAGCTGCGCGACGAGATCGTCAAGGAGCTGGAGACCTCCGGCCTCGTCGTCGAGCGCGCCCACCACGAGGTCGGCACCGCCGGCCAGGCCGAGATCAACTGGCGCTTCGACGAGCTGCTCGCCTCCGCCGACGCGGTGATGAAGTTCAAGTACCTGGTCAAGAACGTCGCCTGGCGCAACGGCAAGACCGCGACCTTCATGCCCAAGCCGATCTTCGGCGACAACGGCTCGGGGATGCACTGCCACCAGTCGATCTGGAACGGCGGCGAGCCGCTGTTCTACGACGAGGCGGGGTACGCCGGGCTGTCCGACACCGCGCGGTACTACATCGGCGGCCTGCTCAAGCACGCCCCGTCGCTGCTGGCGTTCACCAACCCGACCGTGAACTCCTACCACCGCCTCGTCCCCGGCTTCGAGGCCCCGGTCAACCTAGTCTACAGCCAGCGCAACCGGTCGGCCTGCATCCGCATCCCGATCACCGGGGCCAACCCGAAGGCGAAGCGGATCGAGTTCCGGTGCCCCGACCCGTCGGCGAACCCCTACCTGGCGTTCTCGGCGATGCTGCTGGCCGGCATCGACGGCATAAAGAACAAGACCGAGCCGCACGAGCCGGTCGACAAGGACCTCTACGAGCTCCCGCCGGACGAGCACGCCGCGATCCCCACGGTGCCCACCGACCTGCCCTCGGTGATGAACGCGCTCGAGGACGACCACGACTACCTGCTCGAGGGAGGCGTGTTCACCCCCGACCTGATCGAGACCTGGATCGACTACAAGCGCACCCAGGAGATCCTGCCGGTCTCGCTGCGCCCGCACCCGCACGAGTTCGAGCTGTACTACGACCTGTAGTGGTGCTAGAGCTCGAACTCACGACTGCACGCTTACCACGAAGCCTCAGCGCCGACACACATCGACGCGGTTCATGTGTCGCCTATCCGTGCACCAGACCCATCGAGCATTTACGCAGGTCAGGCCGCCTAGTGAGTCGGAACTACGATCTGTAACAGGAGTACAACTCGAACTGGAACTACCGTGCCAGCAAAGGCCCCGAGTGCGAGCTCGGGGGTCTTCGTTGCTTCAGATGACTCGGCCGACGCCGGCTCGGGAAGGCGAGCGGTGCAACATCGGGCTGGGGCCCTTGCTAGACCTGACCTGCGAAGGACGCCCACACCGACTTGAAGCCGCGATCGTCGATGCTTGTCCCGCACTCCTGGCTCAGCAGATCCACGATCATCACACCCCGGCCACTCTCGTCCATCACATCGGGCGTGTGTGAAACCACTGCCGAGGGCGACCCATCCTGAACCTCCAGGAGCGTCATCCCGTTCCTGCTCGACAAGGTGACCACAAACGGTGTCGCCGCGTGCGCCACCGCGTTCGTGGCCAGCTCACTCACGACGAGGCGCATGTCCTCGACCAGAGAGGCAAGGCGGTGTGCGAGTAGGTGTAGGCAGATGAAGTCGCGAGCCAGTGCCACGCTTCGGGGGTCCGCCGCAAGGGTGATCTCGTGAGACCAATCGAGGGTCAGAACCATTCGGTTACCCCTGCCGCCAACAGTGTTGTGCCGGGACAAAGGCGTGCTAGACGAATGCCGAGGCCGTTCCCGATAGTGTACGCCTTGTACGTCGCCAACGGTGAGCACGTGGTGCCGGGTACCGGCCTCGTTCCTCGCGACGCACGGCTACCGCGTCAGCCATCGCGTCGCAGACGCAGGATCGTTGCCCGGACAACCCCGCGGCCGTCGGAGCCGCCGCCCACATCCTGCGATCACCCCACGCCGCGTGCGCTAGCGAGTGCTTGGGAGTCGGCACCTCGCGGCCGCCGCGGGCTTCGTGGCAGCCCTCGCCAGCCGAGGGACCGGACCTGCTTCCGCCAGTGCGCGGTCTTGCCGTGCCCCAGACGGTCGACTTCCACCAGCCGGCCCGACTACCGCTGCCCGTCTCCTTGCGCATGCCTCGGCGACGGTCACGTTGCCGACCAGCCTACCCAGCACGACCCGGGCGATGGTCTCGAAGAGCTTGGTGGGCGCTCCGCAAGCGGAACCCGGCGAGCCCACCGCCGCGCGTCCATCTGCCGAGTCGGCCGATGGACGCGGCCGGCGATCAATGCGAGATGGAGGCACACGACTTCGGGAAGGTTGCGCCGCGGGAGCATCCTCTGCGCTTGCCGTAGGCTCGCCAGAACGAGAGGCGTCGACATGACCAATCAGAATTCCCGCGACCTGTCGGCGCTGCTACAGGCGGTCTGCGCGGCACGCTTGGAGGTCGAGGACGCACGAAGCGCGAAGGGGTCGCCCGGATCGTCTGCAGTCGCCGCCGAAAAACGACTGTTGTTGGCAGCGCTGGAGCGGTACGCGGCCGCCCTGACCCACCACGGGAGACCGCTGCCCTACCGGATGCGGGACGAGGTGGCGATGTATCGCGCGATGTTCAGCCCCAGACCCTCACGATGATCGGCGGACCAGCATGCATTTCAGTCGTGTCGCCCAGCGACACCTCGAACCCACGAACGAAGGCCCGGCGGGCATCCGGGTGACCGATCTGCGGGGGGCGAAGAGCGTAGCTTCCGGGAAGCAGGCAGCGCTCGGGCCCGCTTGGTCGGGGGCAGCCTGATGGACGGTCACCACGACCACCGCCCCACCACGGGCCCACGGGGGGGGAACCGGACGCGAGGGCGTCCGCATTGGCCGACTACCTACGCGATCGGGCCGCGGCGTTCTCGCTGTCAGCAGACGTCGTGGAGTCCCAGAGCACTGCCAGTGCGGGCATGGCTCTCCTCGATGCCGCACACATCGCGGACGCTATGACGGCGAATGATCCCAGGCTCGTCCTGCTCTCGGAGGCCGGCCTCTTCGAGTCGATGCCCGAGGGCCGGGCCCTCTTCCTGGAGACCAGCCAGATTCGCGCCGCCATCCAGCTGCCCCTCGTTCGCGGCCCGCAAGGAGGCGAGCAGATCATCGCGCACCTGGTGGCGACCGTCGCGGAGCCCCCGCAGACCTAGGATCCGGGATCGCGAGGTCGGCCTGCGGGTGCGAGTTCGACGTGTGCGGGTTGAAGCTGAACCTTCAGAGGACGGCGCCTCTCGGAGCCACTTCGATAGCTGCGACACCACGCGCATACAAGACCAGCAGCCGGTCGCCGTGTCTGCAGCGCAGTACGCCACAGTCGTTCGACAGCGTGGCTACGAGGTGGTCGATCAACTCGGCGTCGCTTCCGCAGTCGGGATCCTCGTAGCTGACATCGGTGCTGTCACCGCTGACCAACCGAACCCGAAGGACAAGGCCGGGCATGGTCACGGCCCGATGGCGGTGCCTGCATGCTGCCGCACTCGCCGGGCCGCGTCGAGTGCGGCGACCTCGTCCGGGAACCAGTCCCCAGCGACAGCGACCCGAACACCCTCCGGGCGCCAGGCGGTCCACCGCCAACGGTCGCCGGCCATGGCCTGGATGCGGTAGTCGGGGTCATCGGCGTTCACTCGGAAGTCATGGGCTGCCTGATCGGCGTGGGCGAGGCTGTCGAAGGTCCGCCCGGCCCAGGCGATGACGTGATTGTCGTCGTCGCGCAGCCACCACGCTGGTCTGCTTTGCAGGTCGATCTCGATGACGAATTTCATCGTCGGTGCCTCCAAGTTCTGGTCCGTGGCGCTCATCAGGCGTACTGGCCCGTCGAGTCGCCCGAAACGACCCGATGGGAGTCACCGAGCACCACGGCAGCGGCCACCATCGCCCACGCCACCACGAGAGTGGCCTCGGTGTCAGATCCCGGATCGACGACGGTGAGGTTCCCGGCGGTGTTGGTCCCGACCTGGACGATCTGGGAACGGACCTGCTCCTCCATGCCGGGCGCGATCCCCCACCGCTGCGTCCAACCGTTGCCGTAGAGCATCAAGTACGCCACTGTCATTTGCCTGTCCGGAACGACGGTGGCACCCGACTGCGCCCCCACCAGGACTCACCATGGTCGGTCCAATAGCCCCGGGGGTCGACATCAGGCGAATCGACGACCTCTGCGAGGAGCTCAGCCGCCGAGTGCGCGTTCCCAGAGGTCGCGGCAGCCAACAGCGCCTCTTCACCCTGCCCCGCGGTGAACCCCGGGGGCACGACCAGGACGTGGAGTTCGGTTCGGTCCGACAACGTGAGGCTGATCAGGTGGCTGTGGTCGCGAGGGAACGACCCGACCTCCACGTAGCCGTCGGCGACCGGCAAGCGACGCGGCCCTGGATCCCAGTCGGGCGGTGAGAAGAGCGCACGCGCGACCCGACCGGACCGCGCCGGGAAGTGGTCGACCAGGTCGGCCAGCTCCACCGCCAGGTTGCGGCTCTGCGGCCACCACGCGCCGTCGAGGCGATTCGTGCCGGGATGCTCGGCCATGCTGAGCCGCAGCGGCCGGCGATCCAAGGCGGCGATCTCGGAGGGATGGACAGGCCCGTTCGACGTCGTCATGACGTCCCCTCTCGACCGACCCCGACCTCCGGGCGGAGGCCCTCATCGCCGGTCATTCACGTCGATCCTACGCCCGGGCCCAACCTCGGCAGTGCGGTCGGGGCGCTCTCATGGCGTTCGGACAGTCCTCCACCGACGCCACACGGCGCTCACACGCCATACCGGCGGGCCAGCTCGCGGGCCACCGCCGCCTCCGCTCGCGCCTGATCCGCGACGGTCCGATACTCTGCGGCACGGTCCGGCCGCTGGGCGGCCAGCTTGTCGTGGGAGTCGGCGATCCTCTCTTCCACGTCGGCCAGCTCTGACGCGACGCGGGCGAGGCGTTCGCGCAGCGCTACGCCCTGAGCCGCGGCTGAGCGTATCGGCATCTCGGACCACTCTGGCTCACGCTCGGTCGCAGCGATTTCACGCGTGACCTCGCCCGTGTCCCGGGTCGTCCGCTCCTGATGACGTCGGAGCTGCGCTTCGCTTCGGTCGAGACGTTCCGAGCTCCTTGCCAGCCAGAGACGAGTTCGGGCGATGGTTTCCCAGGAGCGCTGGACGGCCGTCTCGGTAGGGACGCCCGCGCTACGGGCCAAGTCGTCAGCACGCGCCTCACGTCCGTCGACGCTGCGGTCTCGTTCATCGGCTACCTGCTCCCGGCGATTGGCCAGCACCTCCCGCTCATCGGCTGAGCTCTCGCGCTCGTCGGCCTTGCGATCGCGCTCGTCGGCCCTGCGATCGCGCTCGTCCGCATTGGCGTCGCGGTCGTCCAGCAGTTGCGCCGGTTGACCCTCGTCGGCCTGACCGTCCGCGCAGGTTGGAGGCGGCGACCGTCGGACTATGTGCTCCTCGTCATCGGTTGACACCTGACCAGCATGCGCCTGCGGGTCGGATGCGTACAGCGGAAGTCCCGCGAGGGCCGCGGGCGCACGGCGAAGCCACTGCTCGAGTGCCTGACGGGCCGTTCTTGATCTCGACCAGGCCGCACAGCCGGTTCACCATGACGCCTCGCACTCACGCCTCGCACCTGCGAGCTCGTCCGACCCGACGGCTCTCGCCTGACCTTCGCGACCAAGCTCGTCCGCCGTGGTGGCCAGGATGCGGTCGTCGTCTACAACCTATGGATCACGGATCGCTGCGAGCACAAGAGCACCACTTGGACATCGCTGTCGCACAAGTCGTGGCCGATGACGCGATGACGACGTGCTCCGAACGATGGTCACGCTGGCCGTTCTGCCACGAGGAGCAGTTGTCGCTGCTGCAGCGCGTCGGACTGATGGCTGAGCTGATCCGCCACGTGCCGCGCGGCTCGCGAAGGAGTTGGTCAGTCTGCAAGCGCAACTCGGTGGCGGGCGCGTCCCAGTGACAGGTGCCTGAGCGTGCGACCGCTCAGTGGTTTCCGTTGTCCGAGACCGCAATGTCACCGTCTCGGTATCCACCTGTGGCGCACGGCTACTTCCGCCTCGTTCGCTTCACCACCCACGCACCGAAGTCGACGGCAGCCAGGCCGGCGTTCACGACGGTGGGCCGCTCCTGCCATCTCTTGTACTCGCAGATGACCTGCGGCCACGCTGCATCGGTCGCAGCTGCGGCATCCTCTGGTGTCACTGATAGGCCGACGACGGACACCGGCGTGCCGAAGACCACCCGTACCCGTCGCGGGAGCGGACGACGACGTTTGTCAGTGCCGGTGATCGTCGTGGGAATCAACGGGGCGCCCATCTCGATCGCAAGCCGGGCGGCACCACGCTTCGGCATACCCAAGCCACTCTCTCGCACCCGCGTGCCTTCTGGGAACAGCGCAAGCGCATCTCCGCGACGTAGAATGATGCGAGCGGTCTCAAGGGCGTCGGCGTCCGAATCGCCGCGACGAACGGGGAAGGCACCGAGCCTGAGAAACACCTTCGCGAGCGGACCGTCGAAGTGCTCGGCCTTTCCCATGAAGTGCACCGGCCGGCGCAGCACGACGGCGACGAGGAACGGATCCCAGAACGACTTGTGGTTCGGCACGATCACTACGGGCCCCACCTTCGGCACGTTCTCCATGCCGACTGCAGTGAAGCCACACAGCACCCGGAACACCAGCGCCGCGGCGTGCTTCACCAGCCAATAGAGCCGACCGCTCACACCCTCCTCACGTGCGACACGATGCGCCTCATCGTTCGTGATGACCATGGCTGCACCTTCCATGAACTGCCAGTCGACGGGCACGAATTGATCCGCAGTCCGAACCATGTGATACGGGTGCCATCGCTCGGCCGGGACCAGGCCCGCCTCGACCGAGCCGCGGCGCGGACCGACCGGCGCCGCGAGGCCATCCATCCGTACGGGACGCCGGCGTTCGGTGACGACGTCACACGCGATGGCCCCCCGCGGGCGCCTGCGGCGTAGGGCCGCCGTGCAACCCAAAGGCTCGCAAGTACCGCGTCGCTACTTCTTCTGCGGCACTTTGCGGAATCACCGCCAGAGTCCGGCGCTGACCGTCCAGCATCATGAGGACCAACTGGTGCGTCTCATCGAGCGGCAACAACCCGGTCTTGACTCTGCCACGCCGGTTCGGGATGAGCACAGCGCTGGGCGCATCGTCCCAATCGCGTGTACAGAAGATCACCCGGGAGATGTACCCCGCGTCAGGTGGCCACCCCGCAAACAACTCAACCAGCTCGCGGCTCAGCGCTCGGCTGCGTGGCCACCACGCGCCGTCAAATGTGTGGCGATCTGCTGACAACGCAAGCGCAAGCCTCGCTTTGTCGTGCGTGTTCATCAAGACCGCCACCCGGTCGCCGGGCCGCGCGCATCCTCGTCCCAGCCGTCGTCCCCGATGTTGCTCTGGTCTGGTCCGGACAACTCGAGGAGAGTGCTGGGCGACTCGGTGTGGCGATCGTCAGCCACCGGCTGCATGACCCTCGATGCGAGGCCCGGCTCGGTATCGCTGGGGACGACCAACAATCGGAGCCGTTGCCCCGAATGCATCTTGACGATCATCACGTGGGTGTCGTCGCTCGGGAAGTAGCCCACTTTGACCGCGCCGCGCGCGGCATGGATCCGGCGCATGCTCGGGGCGCCGCTGACCGCGTCCCAGTCGGGTCGAGAGAACAGCAGCCGCTCGACCCGGCCAATTCGATCGGGAAGGTGATCCACGAGGTCCGCGGCCTCGACTTGAGGATCACGGGACTGGGGCCACCAGGCCCGTCGAGCGGTCCCGATTGGAAGCTGTTGTCGAGACGGCTGCGATGAGATCGAAACTGTCGGTGACGTCGTCATGACGTCCACCTTCCGACCTGCCCTCGTGGACTCGGCGAGCCCGGCCCGGCAGGTGATCAACTCCAACCTACCCTGCTGTCGTAACACGCTTCCGGTCCCCGCGCACCTCATCCGAATAGGGTTGTGCGAGAGCGGCGTCGTGTAACTCGCCGGAAGATGAGCAGTTCACACGACGCCCCGGGACGTCACTTCCACGACAGAAGCGCCTCTCGCGTACAGCGCCAGGAGCCGATCGCCGCGCCTGCAGCGCAGCGCGCCCAGTTGTTCGACAGTGTGGCGAGTGCGTGGTCGATCACCTCGGCGTCGCTTGCCGCACCTGGGTGCCAGAGGTGACATCCATGCTGCTCACCGCCGACGGGCCGGACACGTAGCACGGTGCCTCCCATGGTCTGGACCTATGACGGTGTAGGCCCGCTGCTGCACTCGTCGGTCCGCGGCCCGGGCAGCCGCTTCGTTGGTCAACCAGTGTCCCGAACTGCGACTCCCGCAGGTGGCGCTGGTTCTCCTCGCGGTGCGGCGTCGTCGATGACGCGCCGTAGCCGCTGCGATGCCGGGACGCAGAAACCGCCCCTGGAGCTTACCTCCGGGGCGGCTTCGCATACTGGAGAAGAACTAACGTTGCCTTCCGCCTCGACGGTCGGCGCGGCCGCTCTCGCCAGTGGCAGGATACTCCGACGCCGCCCCAACGCCATGCTGCATGGCCGGGTGATGGGCCGATTGCTCGAGACCCTTTACCTCCGCATCCTGCTGGACGGGAATGCGGTCCCTACCCGAACGGCGGGGGCAGCGACATCTCGTAGCGGTCTCGCCTGAGGTGCAACGAGAACCGGTCGCGGCCCCCGCGACTAGGTGAGCGGAGGTTACCTGGTCGTTGTACCTGGGTGTTCGACCGCATCAGTTGGTCCAGCACGCCCGGGCGGTCGAGCGAGCCGAGTGGCTGGCTCGGGACGAAGATTCCGCGGACGTGGTCCGAGGAGGGTCAGAGGCCCGCCACGTCGGGCGCAGCCGAGTGCGTGGTCTTGCTCGGGGCGCCCTCGTTGTCCCAGGCAAGGGCAACGGCCTTGATCTGGCTCGCAACGTCCAGCTTGTAGAGCACCGCCTTGACCTGGGTACGGACTGTCAGTTCGGAGACAACGCGCAAGACGGCGATCTCACTGACCACGTGTCCCGCCATGAGCAGGCCCAGGACGGCCCGTTCCTGCCGACTCAGGTTCGCAAGTCGGGCACTGACCGCGGCGCGGTCACCTTGTCCGCGATGGTAAACACCGACCAGTCTGAGCCGTTCAGCCCGGTCAACCGACGGCAGGCCGTGCATCGTCTTGCGGACGACCGCGAGGAACTCTTGTAGCGATGCCGCCTTGGACGTGACCGCACAGCCCGAGACAACGCCTCGCCGCGACGGTAGGCGGTGTCGACATCGATGACCGCGACGACGCGTTGACCGCCGCGCGACAAGGACCGGTACACCTCGGCCCGGTCCGCGGGACCCGACCACAGATCGACGCTCGCGACCACCAGCTCGGGGCGTGATCTGCCGACCTCACGGAGCAGCGATGTCGGCGTGGAGTCGGGATCGGCCACGACGATGCCGCATCGGTAACCCCGTCGATCGAGGGCCCGCCCCAGGATCTCCGCAGACATCGATTGCGATTCAACGAGCGTGACGCGTTTGAACGGTTCTCCCATGTGGACCCCCGGTCTGGGAGACGCACCCGCCGGAGCCCGCCGGGTCGCGGTCGCAGCACATCAAGGCGATGAGTACAACACGCCCAGCCCAATCGCCACTAGTGCGCCACCGCTTGACTTGCTCGGCATCACTGATGCCCAGCGGGCCGAATTGGCACCTCCGAGTAGTGTCGAGAGCAACCGACCTGTCGAGCCAGTTCGTCGAGCTGCGGGGCAGGACTGAAGGGCGGACGTCATGACGACGTCTCCGAACCCCCCACCCGAGTCCCCCGTGGCAGCAGCGTCGCTGCGTCTGGCGCTCCACGAGAGCCCGAACCATTTCGCCGGCGCGTGGTGGCCACGGTCCCGCGTCCTTGCGATCGAAGCCGCTCAACTGGTCGACCAGTTCCCAGCCTCGGTCGGCCGGATCAACCGACTGCTCTTCTCCCGCCCCGACTGGGACGACGCGGTCACAAACGGTCAGGGACTTCGTCGCATCCAGGCAAGTCGGGGGCCAGTGAAGGTGGGCTCGTTCCCCAGGGACGACACGCATCTGATGGTTCTCTCCATGGCGAACGGTCGCCGCCTTCGCCTGGCCGTGGTGCCCAGCGACATAGACCAAGCCGAGGGTGAGCAACGAATGCGTGCCGTCGCCGCGCACGATGCCCACGGCGCAACGGACCCGGAGCCTGACCCGGCGAGCTCGCGCCGGTCGTAGGCGCGGCCTTCGGTGTCGTGGCGCAGCTGAGCGATGGCGGCGATGTGGATCACGTGGTTCATCCGACGGTTCCCCGCCCGCGACAGCCGGTGCGGAATGTGCTCGCCCAAGGAGGCGTCTAGGGGCGCGGTGCCGGTCCAGGACGCGAATCGGTTGCGGCCGGCGAAGCGGGCGACGTCGCCGACGTCGGCGAGAATCCGGGCCGCACCGGCGGCTCCGATGCCGTAGACGTCGAGGAGGGTCGAGCCGCGTTCGATGACGGTGGTCTTGAGCTCGGTCTTGAGCTCGGTCTTGAGCTCGGTCTCGAGCTCGGTCTCGAGCTCGGTCTCGAGCTCGGTCTTGAGCTCGGCCTTGAGCCGCTTCAGCTTCTTGTCCAGCACCACCAGATCGGCGAGCTCCTCGGCTGCCATCCGCCAGCGGGTCTTGCCGGCCTCGTCTCGGGGGCGCACGCCTGCCAGCAGCACCTCGGCCTGGGCGCGGACAGATCTCGTTTGCGCTGGCCAGGAACCAGTTTACTCAGCAGGCGGTGGCCGGTTGACGGTCTGCACGCGTTGCCGGGCGAGTTCGTCACGCCGCTCGGTGAGCATCCACAGCGCGCCTAGAGCTCCCCATCGGGCGCGAGCACCCGTAGCCCGGGGTTGCGGCCCGCGATCATTGCGATCGAGTGGGCGTCACGGGCATCGGTCTTGCGGTCGTGGCCGGTGTCGAACGACCGCACCCGGCCGGCGAGCTTGGCCGGCACGTCGAGCACCTGCTCCCCGGCTCCGACCAGCCGCTGAGCCGGCGGACGACCGGCACCGTTGGCACCCTCGATCGCCCCACACCCGGGCCGGCCAGGTCTTCACGTATCCCCGCATCGCTGCGTAACCGGTCTGTCGGCGGCGAACCGGCCACCCCAGGGGAGGTGACCATCGGCGTCGACGACCTCAATCGTCGCTAAGAGCTTGTGGGGATCGACCCCGATGATCACCTGTGTCATGTGCGGCTCCCGCCTGCGCTCGTTCCGAAGTGGACGGCGAGGTGGGCAGCGCTACGACAAGCTGGGCAGTCTTCTCTTGAGCCACGCCTCGTCACGGTGACCGACGAGCTGCAGATCAGATGAGAGCCACTCCCAGCCGGCGGGTAGCCGCGATGAAAGCATCCCGCCGATCATCTGGATCGAAATCTGGCCAGACAACGACCCTGCCGAAAGTCTCTTAGTAGCCGCGTTGAGGGCACGCTCGCCAGGGTCTGCCGCGGTCTCGGACAATGCAGGGCGCCTTTCCCGCGGTATCACACGCTGCCGTGGCGAGCGCCGTGTTCGCAAGAAGCCACCAGCGGAGGCACCTCCGGTGCACCTGCAAGTGGTTGAACTCGCCCTGAAAGACCTGGAAATTCGTGCATCTCCTTTCGCCGCCTCGCGGCCCGGGCGCGGCCCGAGACAGCGGAACTCGAGCATTTACGCAGGTCAGGCCGCCTAGTGAGTCAGAACTTCGACATCTAGTCACGGCTCGACGTGGCGGGGGGTCAGGTGCCGTTCGCGGACATTGGTGGTGGGGTGCGCATGGCCTTCCGCGAGGTCGGCCACGGGGTTCCCGCCATCTTCCTGCATGGGAATCCGACGTCGTCGTACCTGTGGCGGCACGTCGTGGACGAGGTGGCCCCCGTCGCCAGGTGCCTGGCCGTGGATCTCATCGGCATGGGCGCCTCGGACAAGCTGCCCGGCACCGGTGACGGGCGGTATCGGCTCATGCGGCACCGGCGCTTCCTCGACGCCTTCCTCGAACCCTTGCGCGCAGCAGGCCCAGTGGTGCTGGTCGGGCACGACTGGGGTGGCGTTCTGGCCATGGACTGGGCCCACCGGCATCCGGCGGACGTCCGGGGTATCGCCTACCTCGAGACACACGTGGCGCCGGTCACGTCGGCGGACCCGAGCGCTCCGGCTCCTGAGATCTTCGGGCCACTGCGCTCTTCGGCCGGAGAGGAACTGGTTTTGCAGGACAACGTCCTCATCGAGCAGGTGCTGCCGGCCGGCATCATGCGGCCCCTCAGCGACGCCGAGACCGCGGCGTACCGTGCCCCCTTTCGCGACCCCGGGGAGGGAAGGCGGCCGATGCTGACCTGGGCACGAGAGATCCCCCTCGACGGCAACCCTGCGGACGTGACTGCCCTCGTGAGTGCCAACTCGACCTGGATGGCGCACTCCGAGGTGCCCAAGCTCTTCATCAACGGCGACCCGGGTGCCGTGCTGACCGGACGGTTCCGCGACCTCTGCCGCACGTGGCCGCGCCAGGACGAGGTGACGGTGCACGGAAGCCATTTCCTTCCGGAGGACTCGCCGCTCCAGATCGGCAGAGCGCTGGCGGACTGGATCGCCTCCCTCCCCTGATCCGCTCACCGCGCCGGCTCGCGTTCCACGGCGCTCGCGGAGGCGGCCGGCCTCTGATGACGTTCCGAGATGGCGAGGAAGCCCAAGGCGACCATGACCAGGGCGCCGGCCAGCGCCGCGACGGCGGGCGCCCCCCACCCGAGGGCCAGAGCGCCCATCCCCCCGGCCAGGGCCTGACCGGCGTAGATGGCCGAGGAGTTCAACGACAGCGCGATCGGTCCGTGCTCGCCCGAGGCAGCGAGAAGGCGCTGCTGGTGGGCGGGGTTGAACCACCAGCCGATCAGCGACCAGGCGCCCAGCAGGGCGCAGAGCGTGACGAGGTTGCCGCCGGCCCAGCCGAGGGCCGCAAGTCCCAGGCTGGTGACGACGAGGCCGCTCATCCCCCAAGCGGCCCCCCGGGTCGCGGGCAGGCGGTCGATCAGCCAGCCGGCCGCGATGTTCGAGAGGACGGCGGCCAGGCCGGCGACCAGGTAGACCAGGCTGACCAGGTCGCCGGTGACACCGGCGGCGGCGTCGGAGAACCAGGCCAGGTAGGAGTACAGGACGAAGACTCCGCTCATCGCGAAGCCGGTGGCGGCGAGGGTCGTCGGGACGCCCGGGATCCCCGCCACCGCCACGCGCGCTCTCATCGACGGCACGGCCGGTGAGGGAAGCGGACCGAGGGAGGCCGCGAGCCCGGCCACTGCGACCGCGGACAGGGCGGCCACGAACACGAAGGTGCTCCTCCAGCCGAGGGCTTGGCCGATGAGGGTCCCGAGCGGGACCCCGACGGCGTTGGCGACGGTCAGCCCGCCCAGCACGGCCGCGAGCGCCCGGCCGCGCTGTTCCGGCCCGGCGATCATGGCTGCCGTGGCCGAGGCCGCCGGCGCGAACAGCGCCGCCGTCAAGGCTGCGAGCACCCGAGCTCCCATGAGCACCGCGTAGGTCGGTGCCGCTGCGGCCACCAGGTTGGCGGCGACGAACGCCGTCATGGCCAGCAGCAGCAGGTTGCGTCGGCCCCATCGGGCGGTCAGTACCGCCATCACCGGCGCACCGAGCGCGTAGGTGACCGAGAAGAGGGTGATCAGCTGGCCGGCCGCGCCGAGCCCGACGCCGAGGTCGTGCTGGATGCGGGGCAGCACGCCGCTGATGACGAACGCGTCGGTCCCGAGCGCGAACGTGCCCAGCGACAGCACCAGGATCGGTCGGCGCGATGGTCCAGCTGGAAGCAGAGGGCTGACCGGGACGCCACGGCTGGGGCTCATCTCCCAGCCTCGTCTGTGTGCGTGAACAGCCTGTAGCCGCTGGGCGGGACTCCGAAGTGGGCGCGGAAGGTGCGGGTGAACGTGGCGTGGTCGGCGAACCCCCACCGCGCCGCAATCCGGTGGATCGGCACCGCCCGCAGTTGCGCGTCGCTCAGGTCACGGCGGGCCCGCTGGAGCCGCTGGGTGCGGACGAAGGCGGCCACGGTCATCGTGTGGTGCGTCTGGAACAGCCGGTGCAGGTAGCTGACCGAGATGAAGTGAGCGGACGCGATCGAGCTCGGCGAGAGGTCTGGGTCGTCGAGACGCTGCTCGATGAAGGCGATGATGTTCAGCAACAGCGGCGGCGGGCCCGCGGTGTCCGGGAGCTCGGCGTCGAGTGGGTGCGCGAGGGTGGCGTTCATGAGGTCCACCAGCACGGTGCCGAGCCGGGACAGGTCCGCGGGGGTGTAGTCGCCGTGGCCGGCCGACAACTGCGCGAGGAACCCGGCCAGCAGCGCGCCCACCCCGCGGGTGGCTGAGATGGGGGCAGCCAGGATCTCGTCCAGACGCGGCTTGGGAAGTGACAGGAGCGACCGGGGAACCTGCACCCTGATCAGGCATGCTGGCCCTGCCGGCCGGTCGATGCGCACCCGGAAGGGCTCGGAGCTGGTGTACAGGGCCAGGTGCTCCTCGTCGAGAACGGCTTGGTGGCCGCCCTGCTCCAGCGTGGCCTCGCCGCACAGCGGCAGGACGATCGCGTACCACCCTGGGTCGCAGTCCCGGACCTGGCGAGCGGTGCGCACGATGTCGACTCGTGACGAGGTGAGCCGGACGATGTTGACGGCCGCCAGGTCCAGCGACTCGACCCGCGCGCACAAGTCCAGGTCACCGTCCGGAGTCCGGGCCCACGACGTTCCCTGGGCCGGTGTCGTTCTGCGTCGGCTGTCCACCCCCCAACGACGGCCGCCCGATCACGGGCCGTGACAGAGGGCCTTGTGTCGGCGATCACAGTCGTCGGCGTGCGGGCCGGCTGCGGCGCGGGGCCTCACCCGAGCAGCGTCGGTCCGAGTACGTCGAGACCGCGCAGGACGCCATACCCGCTCAGGAGCAGGCACACGACCACCGCCGAGACCACCCACCTGTGCCGCAGCCCCTGGGGGACAACGGTCAGCGCGAGCCCGGCCCACAGGAGTCCTGCGACGAAGAACCACGGCTCGTTCAGCAGGAGGTCCTGCAGGTCAGCCTTCTGCCGGTCGACGGAGGCCCAGAAGCTGGGAGGTAGCTCGACGGGATGGACACCGGTCAGGCTGAACAGCCGCAGCGTTGCGTCGACCAGCGCATGCATGCAGCAGCCGACGGCCCCCAGCCAACCCACCACGACCAGCAGCCGGCGCAGGCGCGGCACCCACGCGAGCGTCAGCGGCACCACCACGGCGCAGACCACGATGATGCCGGCTCCGGCGGCGTTGACCTGCTCGAACTGCGATCTGGAGACCGGGCGTCCGATCATGCCGACCTGGCCACCGAGCGCGTAGTAGGCGCGGTAGGCGGCGTACAGCAGCGACCACCCGGCCAGCACCGAGGCGGACCGCAGCACCCGCGAGGGCGCCGGTCGGGAGGCAGCCGCAGCCCGCGACGCCCCGGCGCCCGGCATCACTCCGGTGTCGTCTGCTTCCCCGCCGATGGTGCGTCCCCTGGTCATCGTTCCTCCGGTTCTGGCCGAGCTGCCTGTGACGAGAGTGCCATCAGCGGCGCGCCGGGCACGTTGGCCAGGGGTGCACAACCCTTGGCCTGGTCTCTTGCAGCGGGCCTGCCTCCACCGCCGCTCCCCGGGCGTGGGGCGAGCGCCGGTTACTGCGCCGTGTAGTAGCGGTCGATGGGCGTGCGCGCCTCGTCGAGGAGCGCCGGGCCCTCCATGGGTACGTCGGGCCACGCCGACCCTGGATTGATCTCGATCAGCTGCTCGGTCGACAGGGCATAGACCACCCTGCCGAGACCGGACCGCACGATCGCGCCCGTGCACATGCCGCAGGGCTGGCAGCTGGTGTACATGGTCGTGCGCGCGGCATCCTCGGGGGTGAGCTCCGCGGCCGCCCATCGCGCCAGCTTGAGCTCGGGGTGGGCGGCGATGTCGTTGTCGCGGCGTACGGTGTTGTGCGCCTCCAGGAGGACCTGCCCGTCGGCGGTTGCGAGGAGCGACCCGTAGGGCGCATCGCCGGATGCGACGGCATCGGCGGCGATCCCGATGGCGCGCCGGAGGAGCTGCTCCTCATCAGGCCCGATCATGGCCTATGCACCGGTGCCGGAGCTCGGCACGTTGACGCCCGATCGCATGCCCGTACGGTACGGACATCAGATGCGGATGTGCACGGACTTTCTCGCCACGCTCGCTGTGCGCAGCGGCCAGCCGTCGGGTGACCAGCCCGGACGGAGGCGCGTAGCGTGACTGTCATGTGCAGCCCGTCGAGGCTCTTCGCGACCCCGCGGCGGGCAGCGCGTAGCCGCCTCCTGACCTGCGACGATGCGGACCCCGGTTGTGCAGCCGACCCCCCTCGCGTCTTGGACGTCTGAGTCAGGGAGCCACAGATCGACGCCTGGCCCACGGCCCTGCAGACGACCGGCGCGGAGCGGGAGGCGGCCCTCCGCCGGTTGCATGACCTCCTGCTCCGCGCC